>DATLCW010000335.1:0-6903 GCA_035526195.1 Bryobacteraceae bacterium | reverse complement strand
CAGGCCGATGACTCCAATGACCAACGCCCGGCTTTGTAACCGGTCCAGATAGGGCCGCATCGCTTCCGTCATTATCGAGCAGCCTCCTTTCCATGTGCCGGTTTCGGTTCCGCAGGCTTCGGTTCGGCAGACTTAGGAGCTTCAGGGCCCGCATTCACTTTTTGCTGTTCCTCGGCGCTAAGGCCGCTGGATTTCACATTCTGACTTTGCTGCAGCACTCGTAAGTAGGCAGCGATGGCCCAACGGTCATTCACCGGAATGCGGGCCGCATACGGCTTCATTTCGCCGGAGCCATTGCTAATGACATCGAAAAAATGTCCAATGGGCTGATCGCGCAAAGCCTCGGTGTGATAGGACGGCGGATTCTTCAAACCACGAGTCACAATCATGCCATCCCCATAACCGGTCAGACCATGACAGGGACTGCAGAAGATTTTGTAGCGGTCCTGGCCGCGATCGAGTGATTGTTTCGTCAACGGCATGGGGAGCTTTGCCACTAGTTCGCCATTCACTTTCCCGGAGTAAAGCGCGGTATCGGCACTTTTGTTCATGCCGCGCGGCACAGTGTTGGGGACGGCCGGCCGGGCGGCTCTGCCGTCGCCCCAGAAATTGCTGGCGGAATTAAAGCGGTATCGCGGCTGATCGTGCATGTCCAGGCGGCACCCGGTCGTGAACAGGCCCAAGGTAAATAGAAGCAGGTACCTCAAACTTCCACCTCCGAGACTTCGTGGGGGTGCAGGGATTGAAGAAACAACTGCGTCCGCTGGAGATCGAATTTCGGGTCTTCGGCTTCGATACACAGAAAAAAACGGTCTCGCGAGGCGTACTTGAAACGCGGAGCATTGAACACCGGATGGTAAGGCATTGGGAAACCGCACAAAGCGATGAGCGTTCCCACCGTCGTCAAACCAGCCAAGAGGACGGTCACTTCGAACGTAATGGGCACGAAGGAGGGCCAACTGTTAAGCGGCCGTCCGCCAACATTCAACGGATAGGTGATCACCGCAATCCAGTAAAGCAACCCGAAGCCCGCACACAACCCCATGAGGCCGCCCGCCAGCACGAACTTCGGCAGGGGAGAATCGGGAATGTGCATCGCATGATGCAACTCTTCGATCGGCAATGGCGAGTAGGCATCCATGTGGCGGTACCCCTCGTGGTGAGCAGATTCCGCCGCATGCACCAGTTGTTCCGCCGTGGCGAATTCCGCCATCAGCCCATAGACAGGTTTCAGCATTAGTGGCTGTCTCCTTTCTCCGCCCGAGGAAGGATGGTCTTGATTTCAAAAATTGCGATTGCCGGCAGCAGCCGCACGAAGAGGAACAAAAGCGTCAGGAACAATCCCATGCTGCCGATAAACATACTCCAGTCGAACTTGGTCGGGTAATACATGCCCCAGCTCGAAGGAAGAAAATCGCGATGCAAGCTGGTTACGATGATCACGAACCGCTCCAGCCACATTCCGATATTAATGATGAGAGAAAGCACGAACACCAGCGCCACGTTGCGTCGGGCCTTCTTGGACCACAGCACCTGCGGCACCAGAATATTGAACAGGATCAAAGACCAGTAGCTCCATCCGTAGGGGCCGGTGGTGCGGTTTTTGAACATGAACATTTCCCACAAATTGCCGCTATACCAGGACATGAAGGCTTCCATGAAGTAGCCGTACGCCACAATCAGTCCGGTTGCGAGCATCACTTTGCACATGTTTTCGATGTGCTGCATGGTGATGAAGTCTTTCAATTTGTACCAGGCGCGTAAGGGGATGGCCAGCGTCAGCACCATAGCAAAGCCGCTGTAAATGGCTCCGGCCACAAAGTAAGGCGGAAAAATCGTCGTATGCCAGCCGGGAATGAGGCCCACCGCGAAGTCAAAGCTGACGACCGTGTGTACGGAGAGCACCAGCGGCGTCGACATACCTGCCAGAATCAAAGAAGCAATCTCATAATGATTCCAGTGCTTCGCGGACCCGCGCCAGCCCAGGGCAAGCATCCCATAGGCGACCTGCGCCGCACGGTTCTTGGCTTTATCGCGCATTGAGGCCAGATCGGGAATCAGTCCTACGTACCAAAAGAGCAGCGAAATCGTAGCATAAGTGGAAACCGCGAACACGTCCCACAGCAGCGGACTGCGCGGTTGCGGCCACATCGACATCGTATTCGGATAGGGCAGCAGCCAATAAGCAAGCCATGGACGGCCGGTATGAAACGTAGGGTAGAGAAAGGCGCAAGCCACGGCAAACAGCGTCATGGCTTCGGCAAAGCGGGAAATCGACATCCGCCATTGCTGCTTCAGCAACAGCAGGATTGCTGAAATCAGCGTTCCCGCGTGCCCGATCCCGATCCACCAGACGAAATTGATAATGTCAAAGCCCCAACCTACGGGAATGTTGATTCCCCAGATCCCAACGCCTTTGGCCAACAGCCATACAATGGTCAACAACAGCATCATCAGAATGCTGAAGGCAATCGTGAATCCGACGATCCAGAACTTCGGCCAGCCGACTTCCAGCGGAACCGCGGAGATTTTATCGGTGACCGTCGCGTCATCATGTCCCGGACCAACCATTGGATCCGGCCGGTTCTCAAGCGCCGTTCCCGCGGTGTTTTCCACTTTCTCCATGTCTCGCATCCTTGCCGCCTAAGCCTTCCCGAGTTCTGGATTCGGATTTTGCAGCCGCGCGAGGTAGGTGGTGCGCGGCTTGGTATTCAGATCCGTCAACAGGCCGTATTCCCGCGGATCCTTCTTCCACTTGGCAATCTGGGACTCCTTGTCATTCAAATCTCCGAAGACGATCGCCTGCGAGGGGCACGCCTGCTGGCAGGCGGTGACAATCTCCCCGTCCCTTACCCGGCGATCTTCCTTCTCGGCCTCAATCTTTGCGTAACTAACTCGCTGGACGCAGTACGTGCACTTCTCCATCACGCCGCGGCTGCGCACTGTAACTTCCGGATTGCGCAGCGAGTGAAGGCTCGGGGTATCCCAATCGGCGTAAAGGAAGAAATTAAAACGGCGGACCTTGTAAGGACAGTTGTTGGAGCAGTAACGGGTACCGACGCATCGGTTATAGACCATCTGATTGATGCCCTCGGCATCGTGCACGGTGGCCGCGACGGGACAAACCGGCTCACAAGGCGCGTTCTCGCAATGCATACAGGTGAGCGGCTGCGAATAGGCGGCGGGGTTGTCGAGATCGCCTTTGTGATAACGATCCACGCGGATCCAGTGCATCTCACGGCCGCGGCTCACTTCCTCTTTGCCGACTACGGAAATATTATTTTCCGCCTGGCAGGCAATGGTGCATGCTCCGCAACCGTGGCACGCGTTCAGATCGATAATCATCCCCCACGCGTACCCTTTGGAGTAGTCGAAGCCGGGGGCGAACATGCTGAAGCTTGCCGCCGGATCCTCTACTTGCTCCTTGGCGAAAGCGGGATGCTTGAGATACTCTTCTTCCGACGCGACGCGGACCAGCTTGCGCTCGTGTTGCGCTTCATCGGCTTCTTTGATCTGTTGAATGCCGTGATGCGTCTGGGTGGAAACGAGCCGGTGATGGCCACCCGCGGCCTTCACATCCGCCGTGGCGGACCACATGGTTTGCGAGGTGCGCAACAGGTTTGCATTGAATCCGACATCGTTGCCGATTTTGCCGGCTCTCTTCCGGCCATAGCCGAGATGGACGGTTACGGTATCCCGCGCCTGGCCCGGCGCCACCCAAA
This sequence comes from Bryobacteraceae bacterium, assembly GCA_035526195.1. GTDB lineage: Bacteria > Acidobacteriota > Terriglobia > Bryobacterales > Bryobacteraceae > CADEFT01. The sequence continues at coordinate 3,181 of DATLCW010000335.1, read as the reverse complement.
CGGGGGCGTTAACCTTCACTCCATTCACTGTCAACGTCACCACGTCATTGGTGGTGACGCCCAGTTTTTCCGCCGTGGATGGGCCAATATAGGCGGCGTTGTCCCAAACAATCTTGCTGACGGGGCGCGGCAACTCCTGCAACCAGCCGTTATTCGCATAACGTCCATCAAGGACCATGGGATCGGGGCGGAACGTGATCTCGATTCCTGTGCTTACGGCTGAGGGCCTGACGCTCTTCAGATCCCCCTTTACCGTGACGGTTTTTGCAGGGGCGGCAGAGTTCGGCCACATGCCGTCATGCAGCACCTTCTGCAACTGGGTATCGAAATCCGGCCCTTTGATTTTCTCGCGCCAGTAGCGGCGCCAGATCTGGTAATTCGTGCCTTGCTTGCCGAGCAACGCCGAGGCGATTTCGATCACCGTCTTGCCGCCGTACATCGGGTCGATCAGCGGCTGGATGGCCGTCACGGTGCCGTCATAGGCACGGGCATCGCCCCAGGTTTCGAGCGTATGGGCTTCGGGGATATGCCAGTGCGAGAGCGCGGCGGTCTCGTCGGCGTACAGCCCGAGGTGGATCCGCTTCTTCACTTTCAAATAAGCATCACGGAACTTCAGGTCGGAAGGGGCGGTAAACACCGGATTCCCGCTGAGGACCAGCAGAGTCTGTACCTTGCCGCCATTCATATCCGCGACGAGTTCCTGCAGACTATCCAGGTGAGTGGCTGGATTTCCTTCGAGCGGCTCCGTGTAGATTACGGTCTTACCGGCGTTCCCCAACTTCTCATTCATGGCATGCGCGAGGGCATGCACAATGGGCGGCTGATGTTCCCCGGCCACCACCAGACTCGCCCCTTTATGGGCGTCGAGGTCCTTGGCCAGCGCGGAGATCCAACCGTCCTGCGGACTGGTACCGGAAGCTTCCACCGTCACACCGAGCCTGGCAGCCAGGGATCGCGCAATCGCTTCCACTTCGCTAAACCGCACCGAGAGACGGTGGTCCGCAAGCGAACTGGTTACGGTAGGATGAGTCTCCGCGACGTAGAGGCGGTTCATGCGCCGCTTGCCTTCTTCGGGCTTTCGGCGGGCGGCAAAGTCTCGCGAGTAGCGCACGGCACCTGGACCGGCGCAAAGGAAATCCGCGTCCAGGGAAACGATTACATCGGCTCCTTCGAGCTTGTAGTAGTGCGAGACAGGCTCGCCAAACGCGAGCTTGGCGCCTGCCCGCGCGCCGTCGGAAGTGACCGCATCCCAGACATGCCACTTGGCTTCGGGCAGCATGGCGATCACCCCGTTCATCAACTCCGTAATGCTGGGAGAGGTGATGGTTTCGGTGAGGATTCGCAATCCGGCGCCTTTGGCGGCGACATGCTGCTCCCGTAATACCGTGAGGGCTGCCCAGAAAGCTGTATTATTGCTAAGTTGCCCTTCCTGCAACACTACGTTCGACCGGTCCGGATCGTACATTGTCAACAGGTCGGCCTGCGCGAAGATGTCCGTACTTCCCAAACTGGCCGGATGCTCCGGGTTGCCTTCGGCTTTCGTTGGCCGCCCCTGATAACTTTTCACCAAGACGCCAGTGGCATATCCGCCCATAGTGTGGGCCGTGGCGTAGAAGACCGGCGTATTCCCGGAAAACTCTTCCGGCGGCTTGACATAAGGAACAATTTTCTCAAGCGGTTGGCGCGTACAGGCAGTCAATCCGGCCAGTCCGAGCGATGCTCCCATCAGCCGCAGCAAATTCCGCCTGTCGAGGGGCTGCCGCCAATCGGAACCAGCCTGGGGAAATTCATTCTCCAGATAGTCCTGGAATTCCGGGCTATCGGCGAGTTCTTCTAAACCCCGCCAATAGGCCTGCCCGGACATGTTGTTCAGACGCTGGCGGGCGGCGGCGATATCCAGCCGGGGCCCCTGCCCCAGGATGTTGAAGTTGTGATTCCCGCTCATCGGTGGCATGTGTAGCAATCCGTCAACTTCTGGATCTTGTATTCGGCCACTAGTTTTTTGCCTAGTTCCGCTTGTGGAACACAAGGCTCCTTTGCCTCATGGCCGGCGCTGGTTCCCAGGCAGGTGGGATGCTGATAAGTCATATCGAATACCTTCTCCCGCGGACGCACTCTCATTTCCGGGTTGCGGTGGCACTCGAGGCACCATTCCATATATAAGGTGTTTTCCTGGTACATCAACGGCATCTGATCCACCCTGCCATGGCACTCGGAACACCCGATTCCCTTATTCACATGAATACTGTGGTTGAAATAGACGAATCCTGGCAGATCGTGAATGCGATTCCATTCAAGCGATTTGCCTGTTGCCCAGCTCTGGCGAACAGGCTCGAGCATCGGAGCATTGGTCCAGATCATCGAATGACAGCTCATGCACGTCTCGGTAGCCGGCATCCCCGCGAATGCGGTCCGCTCGACGGTAGTGTGACAATACCGGCAGTCGATACCCAATCCAGCAACGTGATGTTTGTGCGAGAACGGCACGGGCTGGTCAAACGGGATTTTGGCGCGCGATACATAAGGCGACCGGTTGATGCCCATCAGAGCATAACCGGCCCCTCCGGCCAGTAACAGCACGGTCACTAGACTGACCTTGGCAAGGGTATTCGTGCTAGGGTGAAAAATCTGAGACATTAAGCCACCTGCGGGCAGGGTCGCGAAAGATTATTATAGGAAGCGCGAAAGTCTCGTGTCAAACTAAAATTTCTACTGTTGCACAGTAAAAATGGGGGCTTAGTAAAGCCGGAACCATTTCTGGATTTTGACACATTCCAATCACTGCCGGGCGGGAAGCTATGGGGCTCGTTCGCTGACATGTCCCTCGACGGGCATGTCAATCAGGTAGTGGAGGAAGGCGATATCCGTGATGGCGTTGGTAGTGTTCGGATTTAGGTCATCTATCCAGGTGACCTCGAAGGGGCAGGGGGAATCGGGATAGGGGGAAGCCTCGCGGCTCCTCCCCTCCCACCACCGTACATGCGGGTCCGCATACGGCGGTTCCGTGACTTGAGCCGGTGACGGCCGGAGGTTCGTCTCAGCTTTTCGCCAAGGAGGCTTCGCCGCTCTCAGGTTCCTTTCGGGCTTCACCCTATCCGCCCCTGACAAGCTCCGCCGAAGCGGATTGGCTGGCGCATGGCCATCCATGAGAGCCGCGCACTACTACCCACGATCACGGTTC
>DATLCW010000329.1:0-2908 GCA_035526195.1 Bryobacteraceae bacterium | reverse complement strand
CTTGCCCGTCCCGAGCAGGAAGCATCGCAGACCTGTTGTTCCATCGGGCTCCGGATGGAGGTAGTAAATGCGAATCGCGCGCCCGTCCGGAGTCCACGTTGGGGTAGCACAGTAGCGCCCGTCCGCAGTCAGTCTTCGCGGTTCACCAGCCCGCAATTCGGCAGAGAGCGGCACGGTGTATACCTCACCCACCGACGGCGTCGACAGCCGGCAGAATGCAATGCTCCGGCCATCAGGCGATACGGATGGACTCTGGTCGGTGATCTCGCCCTCTGCGGGCAAGTTGGTTAGCAAACGCCGATTGCCAGTGTCTAGGGAGAGGAGAAATAAACCGTGACCAACGCCCGGTTCGTCCGCACCAGTTACCACGAGGTGCTTGTCCCCGGGCATCCAGTCGATCCAACGGCTCCAGCATTTTCTAATCCAGAGATGAGCCTGAAGAAGGCGATATCAGGCAGTGACTGATCTCCTTTGGTTTTTTGGATTTGTTCGTTAAGAAATAAGACAACCGTCGGGGCTGTGGGAATGTGGGAATCGCGGAGCGATTTCCAAGGGCGGTGGGCGGCGGAGGGAAACCTGCTTTTGGTTTTCCTCGCCGTCCATGGCCCGTCATTTCCATAGCCCTCGGTCATGCCGTTTTCTGTCGCTGGAAACCGGCAAAGAGTTTGTGTTTCGCCGCCTGCATTTTCATGGCGGCTCCCGTGTCGGTCTCAAGTCCGGCCCTGCGCTGGAGTTCTTCAAGCGTGAGATCGTTTCGCAGATAGCGGGCTACACCGGGTAGCTGCCAGAGGATTTCCAACGGTGTTGCATACCACTTGTACAGGCGCTTGGTTTTTCCTTGCTCGTTGGTCCTCAGCTCCGGCACTCCGCAGGGCCGATGAAAGTTGAGGTACGGATTGAAGTGCTCCTGATAAAAGGCATTGATTCGGTCCGCCTGAACCGAGGCGATATGCCCGAATCCCATGTGCTTTCGAATGACTGCTCCGTTCTTGGTTTCTACCAGCCCATTGTCGTTGGAGTGCCGCGGCCGAGACTTGGTCTGCTCGATCAGTAGTTTGTTCAACAGGGCTGCCACCGTGTGATTGACGAACTCGCTTCCGTTGTCTGAGTGAAACCCACGGATTTGAAAGGGAAACTGCTCCAATATGGTTGCCAGTACCGGTTGCAGCCATGCTTCCGAGATCTTTTCCGTGGCCCCGATCACCTGCCACTGGGTAACCTCATCCACCGCATTGATGTGATACACCCCTTTGACTCCATCCAGATCTCCCTGATGCACCGTGTCGATTCGCAGATAACCGGCACGTCCCTCCGGCTCCGGCCGACGACGCTCCCCGATGCCTACCTGTGTGGCTCTCGTCTTCTCGAAATTCATCCGCCGCTCCCGGTATTCCCGCCGCTTGCGCAGGTTATAGATGTGTGCCACCGAGATCGATGCTAGAGTCTCGTAGCTGGCGTCGGCGTACTCGTGAAACTCTCGGTACAAAACCTTCTGCGTCGCCGGACCGCTCAGCGTGTCGTGGGCTTCATCCACCTTCGCCAGTAGTTCGATATCGGCCCGGCTGTAGCGCGATGTGAAGCGTCGCCCCTTTCCCCGTCTCACTTTTACAGCTCCCGAGTCCAGGAACTGGCGGATCAGACGCGTCACCTGTGCCCGGCTATGTCCTGTCACCTTTTGGATGTATCGCCTGACCAGACCTTTGCCCTTTTTTTCCAAATCGCCATAACGCTGCTTACGTAATATCTCCTCCGTCCAGCTATACACTTCTGCTTGATTCCGGGCTGCGAATTGAACCTCTTCGCTCCCTTCCAGGAATGCCTGGATCTGCTCCAGGCTCAGCCCTTCTCCATGTTTCATGCTGATTTGCAATCACCAGCATCCGATTCCCCCTCCTTCAGGCTCATCCCGCGTTGGAAACAAGATCTCCCTTCAGGCTCATCCGGCGCTAGACAAGACTCGACCTTGACAATCGAGCAGCTTTGACGGATACTCCCATCGTGGCACGATGGGAAGGGCGGATTTGTGAATCCTCCTGAATTACCCGCCGGGTCGGTTGACCTGCTGGTGCTGCGGGTCCTCCTGCGAGGGCCGCTTCACGGCTATGCGATAGCGCAGCGCGTCGGTGAATTGTCGGAAGATGCGTTGGCGCTGGGGGAAAGCAGCCTCTACACATCCCTACAGAGACTTCTACTGAATGGGTGGGTGACGGCGGAATGGGGTACTTCCGAGAATAACCGGAGAGCGCGCTATTACTCGCTAACGCGCGCCGGACGGAAGCATCTTGAAGTTCAAACGCGAGAGTTCGAGTACGTCGTGGCCGCGATCCAGAAAGTTTTGCGGGCCGTCTGAAGGAGGACCGGCATGCGATGGTTTCGGCGTCTCCGTTTTTGGATCCAACGGGAGAAAGCGGCAGCTGATCTGGAAGAGGAGATCAAGCAGCACCGGGCGTTGGCGGAGCGAGACCACCTGATCGCGGGCCTTTCCGTTGACGACGCCCGGAAAGCCACGGCATTGCAGCTGGGAAACACGACGCTGGCCCGGGAATCGGCGCGCTCGATCTGGATCTGGCCTGCAGCAGAAGGGATCGTCAAGGACATGCTCTACGCCTGGCGAAGTCTTCTTCGTAACCGATCGGTCTTAGCGATCTCCTGCATCTCGATCGCGTTGAGCACTGGTTTTGGAACCACTTTGTTTAGCGTTGTGAATGCCGTCGTGCTTCAACCCGTCACTGCGGAGGCTCCTCACGAACTGGTGCAATTCTGGGTGGGCTCCTCCAATCGCATTTCCTGGTTGAACTACAAAGAGATCTGCGAAGGAACTTCCGGTGTTCTGTGTGCCGGGTACCGGCTGGAAGAAGTATGGTGGCGAGACGGCGGCGAGCCTATGCGCGTTCCCGCACAGGCGGTT
>DATLCW010000326.1:0-3737 GCA_035526195.1 Bryobacteraceae bacterium | reverse complement strand
CCCTTGCAACACGGGATGCCGACGGGATTACAGGGCTTATTGTTCGGGATGCAGCTTTGTGCGCCGGCAGCGCCTTTGGGAACCGCGAGCGCGGCCACCATGGGCCCCGCGATCGCCGCCGCCTTGCCGAACGACTTCAGGTGTTCGCGCCGCGTGACGCCGCCTGGCGCCGAAATGCAATATTCCAGAAGATGATCGCGCCCGAGCTGCTCGATCGCCGTCCAGACGGCCTGCTCTTCCACCGTCGCGCCCAGCTGCAGAGAGACACGCTCCGCAATCTGCCCAGCGGATGTCTGGCCGTCGCTGTGCTTCCAGACTGCGCCTGCGATGGGATTCAAGCAATAAGCTTTATCGCGAGCGAGGTCATACACCAGCACCTCGTCCGCTAGTTCACGGACCACCAGTTTCTCTTGCCGTGCGAGGGGTTTTTGGCTATTCATTATCTACTCCAACTCCTGAACGTCCGAACCTATAGGCTGAATTTGGGAAGTCTAACACAGAAGCAACCACTTCTCTAGCTTCTCCGCGGTTACTTTTCAAAATTATTGGTGATGTAAGGGCCCTCTGGAGGGCGTCCATCGTTCTGTCCGGCTCACTCCGGGCTGCAACCGCATTAGCCAGCAATGACATAGCGCCTACGCCGGCGGAAGTCACCCGCGGCCGCCAGCGCGCACCGCTTTTGTACTGGGTCATTAGTACTATACCCACGGGAAGTGGACGCGATCCTGCCTTTCCGCCGAACGCTTCCACCGGATAATCCGTCTGCGTGTAGCCATCCTCCGCGCTCCGGATGGACAGAGCCTTCGCGTAGGGATGGACGCGTCCGCGCGCATCCAGCACGGCGTATTCGTCGGAGTAATACGTTGCCCCCGCACGCACAAATTCGGCGGCCAGCGTCGTTTTGCCCGACATCGATTTACCCGGTATCAGGATCGCCCGCCCCTTCCATCCGACGACCGCGGCATGTATAAAGACCCGGCTGCGGGCATGCTCGGCGACGAACCAGCGTGCCCGAGCCTCCAACGCCTCCAGAATTTCGCCCAGTTGCGGCGAGTCCGCCACCGGCTCGGCGCCGTCAAACAACATATACCGCCGGCGCGAACGTCCGCTCGTGACAATGGAATACAGCCGGTCGGCGGCAGAGCGTTTGGCGGGCCGCCAGCCATAGGGCAGATGCCGCGGGATCAGCCGCAGGATGTCGGCGTCGTTCACCCGCACTTCGATGCTCCTGCCGTAGGCGCTCACCGTCAGACTCGCGGGCCACGCCCGCCGGTCCGCCTGCTGCGTTGCCGTTGCTACGCTTGTCAGGCCGGCAACCAAAGCGCTCACTCGGACACCTCAGCCAAACGGTTGATCTCGTCGGTCAAGGCTCGAACGCGCTCGCGCAAATCATGAATCTGCGCATCCATCCGGCCCGCCGGCACATGCTTGGCCGCGATATGCTGCACGCCCGCCCGCGCCATTTCCGAAACGCTCCCGATCCCTAAGGCGAGGCAGGCCTCGCGCAACCTATGGTATTCGTCCGGCGAAACACGGAAACTCACCATTTTGCTTCTACGCTTGATCATGCTTAGAGGTTTCCCGGCAGATCCCGGGGATTGAGGCAAGCTACCGCCATTTTCGTCACATCGCCGCAGTTTCTTGCGTGGACGCACGAATTCTTACACTTGGCGCAGCTTTAAGAACGGCATTTTCCCGCCCTGGCTGCGCCTCGCACGGTCGTTTCTCTTAGCAGGTAGAGTTCAGATTACCGTCCGTAGGCTTACACTGTCAAGCGGAAGGTAATACACTCAGAGCTAAAACAGCACTACCGAATGCGATCCCAACAACATTTTGTTCGTGGGATCAATCTTAGGCTGGAAAAGAGGCTCAGTCAATAGGTCGAAGTACTGGACAGTACTGGTAATTGTGAGTAATCATTAGGCTTATAGGCGCATTGGCGCGGCGCTAGTACCCTTATAAGTGAACAGCATACCCGCATTTTCGCTCTGGCGCATTGTAGCCCTGGTTATACTTGTAACCATTTTATTAACGCCGCTTGCCCTCCTCGGTGTAGGACACTGGCTGGTCACCGACGATCCCTTGCAGCCAGCGGAGGCCGTCGTTGTCTTCGGCGGACATCTCCCGTTTCGCGCCATGGAAGCCGCCGCCATCTTCCACAAAGGACTCGTTCCCGAGGTCTGGCTGACACAAAGCGCCCTCCACCAGGAAGACGTCGAACTCGCCCGCCTCGGCATCCGGACGGTTCCCGAACACGAATATAGCCGCCAGGTGCTGCAGCGCCTCGGTGTACCCTCCAGCGCCATCCGGCTGCTCGATGGACGCGTGGACAATACGGCGGAAGAGGTCAATCTGATTGCCCAAGCCGCCCGGCGCGCGGGCGCCAAAAAAATTATCTTAATCACCTCGAAATATCACACCCGCCGCGTAGGAGTAATCTGGCGCAAGCTGGTGGGCGGCGATCCGCAGCCGATCGTCCGCTACCCGGCCGGCGATCCCTTTGATCTCAGAAGCTGGTGGCGGAACACCCGCGACGCGCTCGCCGTGGTCCGCGAGTTATTCGGGGTGCTCAACGCCTGGGCAGGATTCCCTATTCCCTCCTCTAAGTGAATCAAGACAGAGCTAAGGGCTTTTCCTAATATCAATATGGATCCAGAAGCAGTACCCTGGATCCAATAGTCCTATATCGAGCTATGTTTGAAAAATTCAAAAACCGATTTGGCTCCCCAGCGGTAGACAGCAAACGGGAAACTCTGGAAGACGGCGATAGGCGCTCCGAGCCGCGCTCGCCCTTCAACGAAGATGTGGAGGTTCGGGTTTCGCGCCTGCTCCTGCCCCGGACGGTCGCGGGCCGGCTGCTCAACGTGTCGCCCTCCGGACTGCGCATTCACGTGAATCGCGCCATCGCGGTAGGCGCCGAAATCGATCTCGTGGTAGCGGACGAGTTGGTCTTTGGGAAGATTATTTACTGCATCCCTGCCGCCGAAGGCTTTGACGTAGGGGTGCTGATCGAGTACGCCATCCGCGCTGCCGTTGCCGCTTAACTACCTGCGCTACGCGCGCGATCCAGCCGGCGTCCGGGCACCGAAGATCGAGTCGAGAATCTCCGGTTTGCCCACTGCCACCTTGGAAGCGACCTTCCCGTTCTCATCCAGTAAAATCGCGGACGGCGTGCCGCCCGCCCCGAACGCTTTCCCCGCCGTGAAGTGCTGATCCAGCAGGACGCGTGAGCGGAAGCCGGGTTTTCGATTCACCTCCACCGTTCCCGTCGAAATCAGCAGCACCTGCGTGCCGGCCTTCTCGGCCTTCTTCTCCCACACTTTCAGGTCGTCCGCCATCTGCTGGCAGAAGCCGCAGCCGGGATTCCAGAACAACACGATCGAAGGCTTGCCGCGCAGCTGTGCCAGGTTGAACATCTGGCCTTCCAGGTCGGGATACACCATCGGGGGAGCCGTATCGCCCTCCTGCAACTGAATGGAGACCAGCGCCGCCAGGCTTTCGTTGATTGTGCTCGACACCAGCGAGCGGATCGCCTCCGCTCCCGTCGCCACGGGACTTCCAATCACGCCGTCCGGCCGAACCAGCACCGCGCCCGGCGTCCCCAGGGCGTCATATTGGTCCGAGACCTCATGTTCCCGCTGCAGCAGGACGGTATGGATGCCATGCTCTTTCATCTTCGCGTGGTTCTCCTCCCGGGTCCCCTGCGAGAGCAGGGCGAGAGTGAAGTGAGCCGCCGC
>DATLCW010000323.1:0-6891 GCA_035526195.1 Bryobacteraceae bacterium | reverse complement strand
GAACAGTACCATTTCGGTGAACTCACGGATCGCATGCTCGTAAGAACGCCGGGAACTCGGCGAGGTCAAGCTATTGAAGCCGGCGGTTCGAATGCTCCAGGGCGGCAACCGGAGTGCGGTCTTTGCCGTGCGCTTACGTTTGGCTTTCCCATTCCGCCATTCTGCGGACATGCGGACCGATACGGCGGAGAACGGTTCAGGCGAACAGGAGCCGGCCTCTGGGCTCAGGTATAGGTCGCCCGAGTTCACGGGCGGTTACGCCGTCTGGAAGGCCGGGCGCTCCCGGCGCGTCGTCGTTGATCCGTACCAAGCCCCAGTCTCTGGAGCATTAGTATTTGTAAGTCGGCTTCGCTCCGGTGATCCAGATACTGTCACTTGGCCGTGTCACCGCCCGTTGATCTCTTGTGGAACGGGCGGCATTAGATCCGCGCAACGGCTACAATTCATTCAAGTGGATTCCGGTTGCAAGCGCGTTTTTGGGGAGTAATCTCGCAACCCAAGCTGGAGTTGTTCATGAGCGCAAAATGCGCACAGGTCTGGAGCAAATAGAAGGCGGTGTGCACAAGATCACTTTGCGCTACGCTGGAGAGTCACAAACGTCTCAAGTATCAATGAGGCCGAGGCTCTCCATATGCGATGGGTCACTGCGCAGGATCTGCAATCATGGGCCGGGAGGCTGGACGCTGAAAGCCGGCTCCCCGAGTTGGTGCGCCGGTTGGTTCACGCTACCGTTGACACCCCCCAGAAGGTCGCCTTTCCAAGCGGGGAGAGTGTACAAACCGGCGGGTGGGACGGTATTGTGTCCACCACTATCGGCAATGCCTACGTCCCAGATGGGTCGTCGGGGTGGGAGCTGAGTAAACGAGCCGACATCAAGACAAAGGCCGATGACGACTACCAGAAGCGTACGGCCGATCCGGAACACCTGGACCGTGCAGCGACCACCTATGTTTTTCTTACGCCGCGGCGCTGGAATCAGAAAGAGGACTGGATCGCCGAAAAGAAGGCAAAGGCCGAATGGGCGGACATACGTGCTTACGATGCTGATGACTTGGAGCAGTGGCTTGAGCATGCCCCGGCGGTCAGCGCGTGGCTTGCAAGGATACTGCACAAATACCCAAGCGGCGTATCAAGTATCGACGACCTGTGGGCGGAGTACTCTTTTGGCACCAGTCCCACATTTACACCTGGCATGCTTCTTGCTGGTCGAAAGGAAGATGCAGAGGCAGCCGTGGAATGGCTCAAGAACGGAAGCGGCACACTCCGAATCGCTGCCGATTCTCCGCGCGAAGCCCTCGCGTTCATGGCGGCCTCTATAACCTCGCTTTCAGCCGAGGAACAAGTGGAGCTTCGATCACGTTTTCTATCATCCGAGGACCCGACAGTCTTGCGTGAACTTCTCACGACGGCCAATCATCTCGTGATCGGCTGGGTGGCAACGGATACTGCAAGCGTTGGTATTGCTCTCCAACAAGGACACCGGGTTATTCTCCCTACCAGGGCAGACCAGCAACCCACGATCACGCTCGCCCGGCCGGACCAGGAAGAACTGAGCAGCGCTCTCAAAGCCGTAGGCCTGGACGAGGACAAGGCCACCGCGCTAGTTCGCGAATCCGGGGACAGCATCACAGTCCTACACCGGCGATTGAGCACCGCGCCGGCACCGCCCTCGTGGGCCGCGCCAGAGCATGCGCGCGAACTTCTCCCCGCAGTGCTTGCGAATGCGTGGGATGAGCAATGCGACAGCGATAAAGCGATTCTGGCTGGACTTGGAGCGGCAGAGTATCACGTCGTTGTTGGTGCAATGGCACGGTGGTCACATGCGGCTGATGCCCCGGTTCAGCAAACCGGCACCGTTTGGACGCTGCGTGCTCCGCGCGACGCGTGGCACCTCCTTAACACCTACCTGACGGGCGACGATATCGAGCGGCTTCGCACTGCTATTACTAACGTCCTCGCCTTGGACGACCCCAGCCTCGATTTAGCGCCCCAAGAGCGCTGGCTTGCGAACGTGCACGGTAAGGACTTCCCGCACTCCCCATGGTTGCGACGCGGTCTTGCCCACACCATCATCCAAATCGCTCTTACCTCGACCATCGGCGGCCAGCGGGGAAGTGACATTGCCGCAAGGATTGTCCATGACACATTGCAAGGTAACTGGCGTCGATGGTATTCATTGGAGCCTGTGTTGCCGCTTCTGGCTGAGGCAGCACCCGCCGCGTTCATCGCGACGCTTGAGCAGTTCCTCGATACTCCCGCGCCTGGCCTGGAGAATCTCATTCTGACAGTAGGGCCGATGCACGGCGACCATGCAAGCGGCCTCTGGTGGGCACTCGAACTGCTTGCCTGGTACCCTGAACACCTTGCTCGAGTCGTATTGCTATTGGCGCGCCTCGCGCACAACCACAAACGATCAAAAGATGTGCTCCGCGCGATCTTCCTAACTTGGCGGCCACAAACGGGAGCCACCATCGAAGCCCGCGCTACTGCGCTCGGGGTGTTATTGCAGCGTGACCCGGATGTGACATGGGAGTTGCTCTTAGACCTTTGGCCCAAGCTCCATGATGTGGGGTCTCAGCACTACGAACCACGCTGGCGGCCCAAGCCCATAACACGCCCCATCACCGTCGGTGAGCACGTGCGGGCGGCAAATGCTGTCGTACAGCTCGCTCTCGACGCGACCAACAATGACCCACAACGCCTTACTGCGCTGCTGCAACAAGTCAGCACGGCACCGCCGGACGCAAGAGCGCGATTGCGCGAGCAACTCACGGCGTTTGCCCGCGACGAACACGACGCTGACCGTCGACTGCTTGTCTGGAATGCCGTGCGCGAAGAGACTACCAAGTATCGCCACTTCGCCGACGCGGATTGGGCACTGCCGGAAGCCGAGGTTGCACTTTTCGATCCGATTACCTCAGCACTGACGCCGGCCGATCCCGTCAGCCGGCACTCGTGGATCTTCGAGGACAGCCATCCCATGCTGCCTACCCCGGGAATTGACTATCACAGAGACGAGGACGCATTAACGGGACTGCGCACCCAGGCACTACGAGACGTGTTTATCGCCGGAGGTGCTGATCGCGTCCGTGAGCTCGCTACGAAAGTTAAGCAGCCATACCTCGTTGGTATCGCCGCCGCAAGCGCGGACATAGCCGATGACGTGCTCCTTCCATTGCTGGCAAGCCCACAGGAATCCGTGCAATTGTGCGCGAGAGGCTTCGCCTATGAACGATGTCGAACCTGTGGGATGGCGTGGGTTGATCAGACACTTGCATCTCATGCGGAGTGCAGCGCACTAAGCCGAGCGTTGCTGTTGCTTGCCGCGCCGAGCGAGCGCACTACGTGGGATCGCGTCCAGGCACAAGGCGTTACTGCAGAATACTGGTCGCGCTTTAGAGCATGTCTTCGCCCGGGCACGACAGCTGATGACATCGCATTCGCTATAGGGCAACTCTTGGCAGCGGGACAGGTCGCGCAAGCATTTGACCAAGCAGCCATACACGCAGAAGAGACACCAACACCGACCCTGATTGCAACCCTTGAGCTCGTATTGGAGGCGCTGCAAGATCCAGATGCGAAGGTCGGACAGGTGGTCGGTTACGACGTTGTCCAGATTCTTGGCGTCCTCGACACGCGAGATGACATTGACATCGGAAGAATCGCGGCATACGAATGGGCGTTTCTACCAGTGTTGCGCGATCAACGCAATCTGCGATTACACGAACACCTCGCTAACGCCCCCGATCTATTTGCACAAATGATCAAGAGCATCTACCGGCCGGCCAACGGCCAACCGCGGAAGAAGGCCACAAAGGAAGAAGAAGCACGCGCACGCCACGCGTATGAGTTGCTAAGCTCTTGGCACACGATCCCGGGAACCACGCCTGATGGCAGTATCGACGAGGAGCAGTTGCTCGCGTGGGCCAGGGCCGCACGATCTGCACTCCCAGATCACTGGGAAGCGGGCGATGACCAGTTTGGTCACGTGGTCGCGTGGTCCCCGGCGGCCCCTGACGGACTGTGGCCGCATGAGAGCGTGCGCGCGCTTATCGAGCAGCTTGCGAGTACGCCTCTAGATGATGGGTTTTGCGCGGGTGTATTCAATAAGCGCGGTGTGTTTATGAGGAACCCGTTTGAGGGTGGGGTGCAGGAGCGTGCATTGGGGGCGCAGTACCGAGGGTGGGGCGAGGCGGTGGCGCCGGCAAGCCCCCGAACCGCCGCTGCGTTGTTTCAGATCGCTGACGGGTACGACCGCCAGGCGCACCGCGAAGATGTTCGTGCGCAACAGTTCCGGCTCGAACGCTGAACCTGCTCAACCAAGCGCGCCGACGGAGACGGTGACTGCGGCCCCAGCCCGGAGCTCTGAGGCAGCGCTGGCGTTTTCAGGGGCGGGCCCGTGGATCACTCCCGATAAGTCGGCTTGTCACCGGCAATCCAGTTTGACGAGTAACGCGCAAGCCAGCGAAGTGCCTCGGCCGGTAACGCACAGTGTCACTACCCCCCCGCCCCCCACGCTAGTCGAGCGCCGAGGTAACCTGAGCGTCAGGACTCGCTCAATGGGCGAAGGACCCACATCCTTGTTCAGCAAGCGATCCTCGCGCCGCTGGAGCTTACGAAAGAAGAGCGTATCGATGCCGCAAAAAAGGATTTCCAGCGGAGTGGTACACGAACTGCCCCCGATTTCAAAAAAGCACTTTACCTCCGCCCCCCAAGCGTTCCCCTCATGGGAGGATATTACACCGCTCGCACGCAACGAGTGGATCTGTTGGATTGAATCGGCTAAAAAAGCGGAAACCAGAAGCCGCCGGATCGAGTGGGGCTGTTCCAGCCTCAAGGATGGAAAGCGACGCCCCTGTTGTTGGCCCGGATGCACCCACCGCTAATTCCCCAGATGGTCAAGACGCGCCGGCGTGTTAACCGTCAGCCTCGCCGCGCTGCGTCGACGGCGGCGATGTCGATCTTCTTCATCGTCATCATCGCCTCGGAGACACGCTTTGCCTCAGCGCCGCCGGCCGCCAAACCCATCGGTCAGCGCGCGCGGGGTGATCTGCCAGAAGAGGCCCCAGCGGTCCTTGCACCAACCGCACTGGCTGTCCGCGCCGCCATTGCCCACAATCGCGTTCCAGTAACGGTCGGTCTCTTCCTGATTCTCCGTCGCGATCTGGAAGGAAAAGGCCTCGGTGTGCCGGAAGGCCGGGCCGCCGTTGAGACCGAGACAGGGAATGCCCAGCACGGTGAACTCCACCGTCAGCACATCGCCCTTTTTGCCTCCCGGATAGTCGCCCGGAGCCTCGTGAACAGCAGTTACTTTACTATCCGGAAAGGTGGGGGCGTAGAAGCGCGCCGCCTCCTGCGCATCCTTGCCGTACCAGAGGCAGATCGTGTTCCTTGGCTTCATGTTGCTGTGCCCCTTGGGCTCGATCCGGGCCACCGCCGCCCGCTCCGCCCTTCTGCATCATATCGCCGGCAGGGATCGACCGCGCGATCTGAGGCTGTGACAGGCCAATTTGCGAATGAACCCGATTCCGGTTCTTCCTGGGTGGATCACGGACGGGAATGCAGCGAACGGGTCACTTCCCAGTGGCGCGTTTACGACCGCAAATCCACTTGAGCGGTTAGGATCCAGAGTCCGGTGGCCCCGTATGCGAAAACTACTCTACCACTCTACTCGTGAGCAACGGTCGAGTACCTTTGCACATTACAAAACTTCCGGTGAGGGCAAAGGACTCTGGCAACGCACAGCTTGGCCCGCGGATTAGTCTGATGGGTGACAATGGTAATGGCATGGTGCTCAAATTGGACAAAGACCACGTCATCGCGACTTTGCGAGTACACGAACGGGAGTTGAAGAATGCCGGTATCGTACGGCTGCGCCTTTTCGGTTCGGTCGCCCGTGGTGAGGCCGGGAATGATGTCGATTTAGTCGCGGAATTCGACAAAGCCTTGTCGCTGATCGATCTCGTAGGACTGGAAAACCGTTTGTCTGACATTCTTGGCCGTCCCGTTGACCTGGCGCAGGAACGCATGCTGAAGCCACGAGTGCGTGCGAATGTGGACCGTGAGGCTCTTCTTGCCTTTTGACGATCCAGTCGAATCGTTGAGTGACATTCTGGAGCATATCGGCGATATCGAGAGGTTCTTGCAAGACATGGGACCTGTCGACCTGCACAACGACCGGCGCACCCTCTTCGCCTGTCAATACGCTCTGCTGATCATCAGCGAGGCGGCAAACGCCTTGGCGAAAGAGCGGAAGCACTCTGCCCGGGTTTTCCGTGGCGGGATATCAGGGGCATAGGCAACCGCCTGCGCCATGCGTACGACATGCTCGACTTCGCGCTGATCTGGAAGGTTTATCAGGACGACTTGCCGCCGCTGAAAGCCGCTGTTGCAGGCGCGCTGGAACGTCTAGCCAACGCGCCCGGACCGCAACCTGGTGGAGACGCATAAAACCGGTTTTAAATGAACCCAAGCAATCGGCACCTTGCATGCGCACCCGATCACTTGGTTCTGATGTCAACAACAGCCGGGCGAACGGCCACGAAGTACGTTAGCAGGAATGAGGTCTTTCGCGGGTCGATTGCCGGCGATCCGGAAGCGATCCACTTCACGGTTTGCCGCCACGCCGTCGAACTACCACGACGAGTTACTCCCGCATAACTCATCGCCGCTCCAGAATCAGCCTTCTTTTGTTTCCCTACTCCCCGGCGCCGCCGCGCCCTCAACTTTTGCCACACCTGCCGCCTCACTCAGCACCGACGGAGACTAATTTCCCTTAAAGACTTCACGGGCCACGCCTACGGCTGTGACGGCATTCGGCCAGCCCGAGTAGAACGCGAGGTGCGTGATGACTTCGACCAGCTCTTCCTCGGTCAAGCCGTTGGCGCGGGC
>DATLCW010000318.1:0-3525 GCA_035526195.1 Bryobacteraceae bacterium | reverse complement strand
AGAACATCATGAGCCGCCCTGGCTGCCGCTGCAACTTGGGAGCCGGTGGCATTCGGAATCGCCGGACCGTACGGCGCAAATCGCTTTTCAAACGCCTGAATAGCATCGTGAATCGCGGCGTGAACCACCGCGTAGTCAAGGATTGAGCTTGGACCGGGCCGGGCCGGGCCGGCTGTCAATATTGTTTGCGATGCAATCGAGTTCCAGTCTGACACGACGTCGCCGAAAACGGGGCTTGCCAAGCAGAGATACACGCATACTGTCAGGCATGAAAGCCTACGTAGACCTTTCATATCGACTACTCCTCATCTATCTGAATTCTGAACCGCACGAATAGCGGCTGCGGCATCTATGGGAAGAGCCAGGAAATGCGAAGGATTAGTATCCGTCGTACTTCAAGGGCCAAGTCAGCACGTACTGCCGCTGACGGGAGAAGTCTATCCCAGTTACTAACGGGAAGCAAGAGACTAGTTGCCGTGTGTCGTTAGTATGTGAAATGTCCGGTCGAATTCACAGGTGATTTGTCCGCCTGGGGTGACGCGATCGATTCTTGAGGTTGAGAACAGCATCAGGAACGGTCAGCGCCGCGGCCATGGAGCGGATGATGAAATTACAAGACATTTTGTTGAAGGCGATGGCCAAAAAGATTACGTGGCTGGAGGCAGCCGAGGTGGCCGGAGTGACGGACCGGACCATGCGCCGGATCCGGGAGCGCTATGAGGAGTTCGGCTACGATGGGCTCTTCGATCAGCGGAAGGGAAAGCGCAGTATTCTCCGCATTCCGATGGAGACCGCCGAAGAAGTACTGCGGCTGTACAAGGAGGTCTACTTTGATCTGAACATGCGGCACTTTCATGAAAAGCTCCAGGAGCAACACCAGATTGGGGTGAGCTACACCTGGGTGCAGCAGGCGCTGCAGGGTGCGGGACTGGTAGCCAAGCGGCGCAAACGCGGGCCGCACCGGCGTCGTCGGCCGCGGCGGTCCATGCCGGGGATGTTGTTGCACATCGACGGCAGCAAACATCGATGGCTGAACGATGACCGGTGGTATGACCTGATTGTGATTCTCGATGATGCCACCAGCGAGATCTACTATGCGCAGTTGGTGGAGGAAGAGTCTACCCGAACTGTGATGGCGGGGTTGCGGGAAGTGATCGAAACCAAAGGGTTGTTCTGTGCGCTCTACAGTGACCGGGGCAGCCACTTCTTTGTGACCCGGAAGGAGGGAGAAAAGGTCGATAAACACCGGCTGACGCAAGTGGGCCGGGCGATGAAGGAGCTGGGTGTGCAGATGATCGCGGCTTATTCGCCGCAGGCCCGAGGGCGGTCCGAACGCAGCTTTGGGACCTGGCAGGGACGGTTGCCGCAGGAACTACGGTTGGCCGGAATCACTACGGTCGACGCGGCCAATGGGTTTCTTCGTGAGCGCTACATCCAAGAATTCAATGAGAAGTTCCGGGTGGAGGCGTCGGAAAAAGGAACGGCATTCCGCAGAACCGGCCGGGGGGACCTGAACTGGATCTTCACCGTGCAGACGGAGCGTGTGGTGGGCAAGGATAATACGGTGGCTATAGGCGACCGGCGGTGGCAGATTGAGAAAACGCCGTTGGCGAGAACGTTGGCCGGGGCGACAGTGACCATTCATGAGCACTTGGACGGGACGACTTCGATTCGCTATGGTCCCCACGTGGTGGGACGCTATGACAGCGGGGGAGAAGCCCTGCCGGATCGGGTTGCGAAAAAGCGCCGTGGAAAAGACGGGAGTGAGGAAGCCGAGGAAAACCAAAAGCCGGTTTCCCTCCGCTCCCACACTCCCTTGGAAATCTCGCCCAAAACGCGAGATTCCCACTTTCCCACCGCGCCGGCGACGGACCGTCCCAAGCCGAATCGAAAACCGAAAAAGAAGGAGGCGGCCTGACGGCCGCAGCACTTTGTATCACAAAGCGGACATTTCACTAATTAATTAAACCGGACATCTTGACTTGTTAACGACAGCCGCCGCGGCACGCACCGGATCCGAGTGGAGCAACCGCCGGGCGGAACTCCTAAGAACACGTGCGAAGTTTTGCAATGGAACCCGCAGCGCTACGGATACGGGCCTATCCTAGAACACCACCGGCGCCCGCAATTCCCTCTCGAACCACGCCCGCCGCCCCTCCCGCCACCGCCTCGCCAGCGTATACTCCCGATGTTCCCCGCACCCCGAATACAGCCATGCCCCCGTATCGCAAAACGCCTCGCAGCTATACTCCGCGAACCCCTTTGGCAACTCCTCCTTCCGCCACTGGCTCGACCACCCCAACTCTCCCCTGGCATGCCGCGCCAATTCCACCCCCAACAGCGCTTTCCACGATGCCCGGCGCGGATTTCCCAAACGAACCCACACGAAATGGAAAATCTCGTGCGTCAAAATCCGCGACTGCTCCTCAGGCAGGTTCTGTAACTCCGGATCCAAATGAATTTCGCGGCGCCGGATATCGGCGCCCGCAATCGCCGCCCGGCCCCTGTCCCGAAGACCATCAGACCAGACCAGTCGAATCGGCTTACTCGATCGGGATAGGACCGAAGGCAGGGACGCCCATGTCGAGTTCGTCATTGAGATTCACGTAAGGATCGCGGCCCGCCGCGTACTGAACCGTCGCGCCGGCCGGCAGGTCACCGGAAATGGACAGAACCACCGCGTTCCCATCCCGCGGATCGATCTGCGCGCGGAATATCGCGGGCAACTGTACGCCGTCGGAACCATGTATCGAAAACCCGCCCAGGCGCCCCGTCGTGACCAGCTTCCCATTCACCTCGGCGAACAGAATGCGCACCACGTTCCCATCGCGCTTGGCGTTGACCGGCCGGGGCCCGCGTTTATAAGGCCGGAACTTCTCCAACTCCGGGTGCAAATCGTGCGTTACCAAATCCGCGATTCGCCGCGCCAGCCGCTTCTGATCCTGGGTGCTGATGTGGATGCCATCATCCAGCGACAGATCGACCGCGGGCACCAGTCCCACTTTCGGAATCTGCGGCTCCAACTTGCGTTGCGCCTCCTGGACGGCGTTCCACTCCGCCTGATTCGTATAGTTGATATGCCGCCCAATCTGAACGTAGTAAAAGGGCAGATCGGGCTGTCCGAAGTCCTGGCGCATCGCGGCGATCAGCTTCTCGAATTTGGCCCCGAATTCGGGAGCCAGTTTCGGGTTGGCGTCTGACTCGCCCTGATACCAGAGCACGCCGCGAATCTGGCCGCCTGTGGCGAGGAATCGCCGGAGCGTCGCCCCGTAAAGCGAGGCGCCCTGCTTATCCTTCTCCGCCGGGCTCCATTGGTCCATCGACGTGCCGCCATGCGCGCAAGGAATCAGTCCGATCGGAATACCGGTCCGGCGCAGCATCTCCTTTGCAAACGGCAGGCCCATTCCCGCGCCTTTTTTCCGGTTGGCAACGTACTGTTCCAGCTCCTGACCTTCGAGCTTCCGCGGCTGCTTGGTCGCCGGGTCCCGCCGCCAGTGGACACTAGCGGAGGCGTTCACCAGTTGA
>DATLCW010000289.1:0-4225 GCA_035526195.1 Bryobacteraceae bacterium | reverse complement strand
TTCCGCGACGTGGAGCGGCTGAAGCGGATTCTACTGAATCCCAAGATGCCGGTCCAGATTCTCTATGCCGGGAAGTCGCACCCGAGAGATCAGGGCGGCAAGGTCCTGATCCGCGAAATCTTTCAACTCACGCGCCAACCGGAGCTCTCGAAGAAAATTGTATTTCTGGAGGATTACGGGATTGAAGTGGCTCGGGAGATGGTACAAGGCGTTGACCTATGGCTGAATACGCCGCGTCGCGGAGAGGAAGCGTGCGGTACCAGCGGCATGAAGGCCGGCCTCAACGGTGTGCTCAATCTCAGCATTCTCGATGGCTGGTATGACGAGGCCTATGAGACCTCCGGGAGTTGGGCCATTGGCGATCGCGACCCCTATACCGACGATCAGGATGAAACGCACGCCAGCATCATCTATTCCATGCTCGAGACCGAGATCGTTCCCATGTACTTTGACCGCAAGGAAGAAGGACATCCCGACGAGTGGATGCGCCGCGTCAAGCAATGTTTGATGAATCTCAGCCCTAGATTCAACGCCACGCGGATGGTGGAAGAGTATGATTCGCAGATGTATGAGCCGGCGCACCGCGGCTGGATCGATGTCAAACGCGAGAATTACGACGGCCCCCGGCGCAAGGTGGGATGGAACCGGGAAGTACGCCGGGTCTGGAATAATGTGCGATTGGTCGAAACCGGCGGCACTTCCGAGGTCCGCGTACTGAGCGGGCAGCCGTTCTTTCTGCGCGCCGTGGTGGAGCTCGGCGGTCTTCGCCCATCGGATGTCAAGGTGGAAGCGGTGGTCGGGCGCATCGGAGTCGAAGGTCATCTCGAGGAGACGCAAGTGATGACACTGGCGCCAACCTCCGAGGCGGGTGCGGCGTGGACCTTTACCACCCAGTTCGTGCCCGCGCAGACCGGCCGCTTAGGCTATGCGATGCGTATCTCGCCGAATCATTACGAAGATCCCATGACGCGGCCCTGTTATCCGTTGATGGAATGGGGCTAAGGCCGGCGCCGGCTCACGGATCGCCCGCCAACCGCCGCTGCTCCGCGGCCGCACTCCGCTTCCCGGTTTTCTCGAGCGCCTCTGCCCAGGCTCGCCGGATTGCCGGTTCATCGGGACGCAGTTGCGTAGCTTTCGCCAAGGCCCGCTCCGCTTCCCCCGTGCGGCGAAGCGACAGCAGCGTTACACCCATCTGATACCACGCCTCCACAAACTCCGGACGCCCGCGCAATGCCGCTTCCAATTCCCGTACGGCAAACTCCCCGTGACCCAAGGCGAAATGTGCCAGCGCCATCTGATAGTGAGCCAGCGGGTTTGTGTTGGAAGCCAGCAATTCCAAGACCTTCGCAGCTTCACCTTTCTGCAAAAGCAGCACCGCCAGATCCACCTCCATTAAGGGGTCTGGAGCCAGCTTAAGCGCCGCCTCATACCCGGCGATCGCCTCTTCCAGCTTGCCGGCTTCCGCCTTTCGTTGCGCCAGCGACGATTGAAGCTTTGCCTGCATGCGCGGCCCCGCTCCCTCGCCTAACTCCCTGACCTTGGCGAACGCCGCGGCGGCATCCACCTCCCGATTCATTCTCTTGTAGCAGCGGCCCATCAGGTAGTATTTCTGGCTGCTTTCCGTGGCTGTCTCCAGCAGTGGCAAAGCGCCGGCGCAGTCGTCCTGCTTCACCAGCAGCGAAGCCAGGTGGAACTTCGCGTTGCCATGGTTCGGCTGGGCCGCCACTACCTCCCGCAACAGCGGCACCGCGCGCTCCGCATCCTGCGTATCTATGTACGCCATTGCGAGTTCGAATTTCACCCCTGGGAACTTTGGATCGAGACGCAATGCGAGACTCAGTTCCCGAACCGCGGCCGCACGATCGCCAAGCTTCCCCTGGCTGCGGCCCAAGTGAAAATGCGGCTCCGGATCTTTCGGATTCAGTTGCGCCGCCCGGCGGCAAGCAGCCGACGCAGCCTGATAGCCCGTCTCCCGCGCCATCGCCGATACCGTCTCCAATTCGCATACCCGCGCCTGCGCAGCGGCGTGGCTGGGGTCGATTTTCAGCACCGCCCGGAACGACTGCATCGCCCGATCCGCGCGGCCATCTTGCTGCCGCACCAGCCCCAGCAGATAGTGCGCTTCCGCCAGATTCGGGTCCAGCGCCAGCGCCTGCACGAACTTTTCGCCCGCTTCGGAAAACCGGCCGCGGTGCGACAACTCGATTCCAGCGTCCACCAAAACCAGCGCCCGCTGCGGCGGCGCTTGATACAACGCCGCCGCCAGGAGAAGCCTTGCTACCATGTCAAACGCATTGTCAACTGCAGCACCCGCGGCGCATTCGCTGACAGCCGGTTGGTGATCACTCCGTCCCCGCCGGGCATCGTCGTACCGGGCATATTGAACACGTTGTTCAGGAAGTCCACGTTTACCCGCAGCGCAACCTGCTCGGTGATGGGAACCGTCTTAAACAGCGATGCCGTCATGTTCCAGATCATCGGTCCCAGCAGATATTGATTCTGCAGCGGGTGCAGCCCGGTGTCAAACGCCACGCGCTGATCGGTTCCGTTGTTCAACCGCACCACCACGTTGTTCGTTTCATAGAACGGGAAATTCGGATCACTGGCACTGCCGCCGTTCGCCGGTGTGGGTATGATCGGAGTCTGAAAAGGACGGTAGCTGTCGGGGACGCCCATCACCCCGTTCGCCCGGCCCGTGACCGGGTTTACGCTATTGATGCGATTGGCGGGAATATAGCCGTTCCAATAAAGCCACCCGTCATAACAGAGGCCGCTGCGGCAGTCCTGAACCGGATACTTCTTGCCATACGTTTCGATGTTTCCCTGGGGACCCCAAAAACTCGTGGGAACCGTGAAATAGCGGCTGGTCAGAGTCCCGTTACCCGCCAGTTGCCATCCGCCAATCAACGTATCCACGGCGCGGCCGGCATTGCCCGCGATCTTCTTTCCTTTGCCGATGGGGATATCCACCAGGAAATTCCAGTTCACCCGGTGTTTAGGAATTCCCGTATCGCGGCGGTAGAACAGCAGCCGGTTCCGCGCCTGATCGTCCTCCGGCACTGTTCCCGGCAAATAGTAATTGGCGGGCCGCAGGATGTCGTCGCGCCATCCATCCCCCGCCACGCGCATGGCGTTACTCATCACGTAGAACACCTGAAACGCGTAGCCCTTGGAGTAGCGATGTTCGAACTCTAATTGCACACCGTTGTAGTTCGACCAACCGGTCTTCTGATAACGCTGAATCGTTCCGTACAGCTGCTGGTCAAAAGGCCGGCGTGCAACGTTGGCGAACTCCCCGGTTGGCAGAGGCGACCGCGTCGTTTGGAACCAGATGTAGCCAGGTGACGCGTCATTGTAGGTATACCACTGAGACATGCGTGTGCCGTGCGTTCCCACGTAGCCGAACTTCATCACCGTATTGGCGAACATTTCCCGCTCAAGGAGCAGGTTCCATTGGTGGGCGCGCGCGGTGGGCTGCCGCGGGTCCAGGTAGTAAGCGGCTCCGCTGCCGCGGGTGATTCCCGAGACCCGGTTTATGTCCAGCGCGTTGCTGCTGTTCACGCCGGCAAAGATCGTAGGTACAGACCTTAACAAGTAATTCGGCAGTCCGTCCGGGCTCTGCTCCGCGGCGTTGGGATTCGAACTGATGTTGCCCCGGCCCGGAATCGTGTTCTGGGTGTTACCGGCAAACAGCCGCAGCGACTCGGGATAGGCGAAGATCGAATAGCCCCCGCGAATCACCGTGTTCCGGGTGGAAGAACCCATGCGGTAGGCAAATCCCGCTCGCGGGCCGAAGTCGAAGCGATTGGAATAGGTGAGCGAATCCGGGAGGCCCACCGCCTCCGGCGTGGTAAATTTCATACCAAGCTTGGTATAGGCGTCCACGATCGATGGCAGCACGACGCCCCGCTCGGCAAGATCCGGAATCGAGCGCGACAAAATGATGGACTTCGATTTTTCGTCAAAGCCGAAGATCGTCTGATCGCGCTCATTGATCGGGCTGTTGTATTCCCAGCGCAGTCCCAGGTTGATGGTGAGCCGCGAATTCACTTTGAAATTGTCCTGGAAATAGATCGCCCGTTCATGCACACGCGGGCGGTACCAGGTGCGATTGAATTGCGCCGAATACGGTTCCGATCCCCAGGAAAAAATTAGCAGCCACGTGGCCGGTGAACGGGGCCGGCGCATGGGCGGTTCCTGAGGTGGGGTCGTACAGACCCGTATT
>DATLCW010000280.1:0-7695 GCA_035526195.1 Bryobacteraceae bacterium | reverse complement strand
GCCGCTCTTTTACGAAGACGTCCCGGAACTGGTGGAGCAGTATGCGGCGGCATTTGAAAAGGTCTGGGCCCAGCGTGCGAAATTAGGGTAGCTTCGATCAGTCGCTGCGCACGGCGCTAAGCGGTTGCTGCTCAACTTTAGGCGCGTATTTTCTGCGCACGAGCACCAGGTAAGAGGCTACGCCAAGGATCAACCAAAAGCCGACCCCCTTGATCGGCGCGTCAAAGCTTCCGGTCTTTTCAATCATCCACCCGGTGAGCCATGGGGCCACGATCCCGGCAAGGTTGGCGGCAGTGTTCTGAATCCCAACCACCATGGCAATATTGCCCCCTGGAATCAATGTCTGCGTTAATGCCCAATAGTTGGCGGTTGCCAGGCCCAGCCCGCAAAGGGAGAAGACGGCGAAGAAGAGGATGAGAGGGACCGAATCCGTGAACACGCCAAGAGTTTGTGTCGCGGCTAAAACGAACCCGGCGATTGTGAAACCTTTGCGAACATTTACCGCGTCGAAGCCCCTGGCGATCATGCGGTCGGCCGCCCAACCACCGAGCACGGCGACCCCTGCCATGCCTCCGAATGCAAACCCTCCGTACCAGCCCATTTCCGTGATCGACATGCCGTGTTGCTCCTTGAAGTAAATCGGCATCCAGGTCATGCAGTAATACACGAAATACATATAGCAGTAGGTGCCGATGATAACTCCCCACATCAGCGGACTGCGAAGAATAGCGGCCACCGACACTCTTTGAGATTGTTTGCCATCTCCCGCACGAAGTTGACGGGGCAGGGCCGCGATATCATCCTTCTTTACCCACGTGAGCCAGGGAATCAGCCACACAAGGCTGGCAAGTCCCAGGATCAGGAACATAGATTGCCATCCCAATCTCGTTACAAGGTAAGCGGACACCGGCAACCCAAGGGCGGGTCCGAGCTTTGTCCCGGTCATATAAAGCCCGACCGCCAATCCCCGATTTTTTTCTTCGAAATGGAGACTGATATACCTCATGCTGGCGGGCGTAACGACCGATTCGCCCAATCCCACGACCATTCGTAAACCCACCAGACTTGCCAGGGTGGTTGAGAAAGCGGTCGCCGCCGAGGCCAGACTCCAGATAATAAATCCAATCAGGTAAGGAATGCGCGCACCAAACCGGTCCACCAGCATCCCAGACGGGATCTGCAAGGCGGTGTAGGACCAAAAAATGGCTGAGAGGGCCAGTCCCTTCTCGGTCGGCGTCAAGCGGAACGCCTTGGACATTTCCGGAAGGGCTACGGTCAGGTTAACGCGATCGAAATAGGCAATGATCATGCCGAGGCTCAGCAGCCCGACAACAGGCCAGCGCATCCGGTCATTCATAGTTTGCATAGACGCTGCATTCCGCTTTCCTGATTGAACTCTTGTTCAGCGATGGGTTCGAAGTAAATACTAACGTGTTGTGCCCCGGCTACGCCAGAATACCCCGCACAACTTGCGCTGGCCGCACATCGGTTAGTTTCTCGTCGCGCGTGTCATGGTGAAAGCTGAGCCGCTGGTGGTCGAGTCCCAGCAAGTGCAGAATGGTCGCATGAAAATCAGCCATGGACACCCGATTCCCCGTGGCATGATAACCGAAGTCATCGGTGCTGCCGTGGACGCACCCGCGCTTCACGCCGCCGCCCGCCAGCCAGAGCGAGAAGCCGAACTTGTGATGATCCCGGCCGTCTTTGCCCTCGGCCATCGGCGTACGTCCAAACTCGCCGCCCCAAATGACAAGCGTGTCGTCGAGGAGACCACGTTGTTTGAGATCGGTGAGCAGCGCCGCCGCGGGACCATCCGTGCGTCGAGCCACTTCCCGATTGCCGGCATCATTCTTCTGGTGCGTGTCCCACGGCTGGCCGTTGAGCAGCACCTGGACGAATCGCACGCCGCGCTCCACCAACCGCCGCGCCAGAAGCAGTTGCCGCGCATGAACCCCCGCCTCGGCGTCATCGGTGCCATAGAAATCGTGCATCGACTTCGGCTCGCGCGACAGATCGAGAGCTTCAGAAGCCGTAATCTGCATCCGCGCCGCCAGCTCATAACTGGCGATGCGCGCTTCCAGCGCCAATTGATCGGAACGCCCGGCCAGATGTTCGCGGTTCAGCTGTTGGAGCAATTCGAAGCGAGCCGCGGCGGCGCCCCCGGGTCCGGACGGCTTCAGATTGAGCACCGGCGTTCCCTCGGCCCGCATGGCCATGCCCTGATAAATCGGGGGCATCCATCCGCTCGAAAAGTTCCGCGCGCCATCGACAGGTAAGCCTTTGGGGTGCATGATCGCGGCAAACGCCGGTAGATTCTGATTCTCGGTGCCGAGTCCATAGGTGACCCAGGAGCCCATCGAGGGACGGCCCGGCGTCGTCAGCCCGGTGTTGAAGTACCAGATCGCCTGCTCGTGATTGGAATGCTCGCTGACCATCGAACGGATCAGCGTGATGTCGTCCGCGTGCCGGGCCAGTCCGGGCAGCACTTCGGATAGCTCCATGCCGCACTGTCCATGCCGTTTGAATTCGAAGGGACTGCCCATCCAGGTGCCCGTCTTCTTGATATCTACCGTGTTGATGAATCCATCGCCCGGCTTCTCGCCGTGACGGCGCTTTAATTCCGGCTTCGGATCGAAGAGATCCATCTGACTCGGTCCACCGTTCTGAAACAGCAGGATGACGCGCCGCGCCCGCGGAGTAAAGTGCGGTTGCTTCGGAAGCACGTCATAGCGGGCCGCGGCCGCCGGCTCCGCTTCCAGGAGAGAGCGAAGCGCGAGTCCAGCGATACCCGCGTTGAGGCTGCGAAAGATGTCGCGCCGCGTCAGCAGCTGTCGAATCGGAGTGTACAGAACGTGGCTCATGGTCAATCCAGATGAATAAACTCGTTGGCGGCCAACAGGGCCTGGCAAAGATCGCTATAGATGCGCCGCCGGCGCGCCGCCTCCGGCAGATCCCCGTAGAAGGATTCCTGCGTTCGCACGAAGGTCAGGAGCCGGTCGGTCTCCCCCGGGCTCGGGTCGCGCGATAAAGCGATGCGAAAAGCCTCGCGGATTCGCAGCTTGTCTTCCTGTGGCTGATTCAGCAGGCGGCGGGCGAAATGCTCCGATTGGGTAGTGACAAACTCGCCGTTCATGAGTGCCAGCGCCTGGGTGGCGGATGTGGTCGAGGCGCGGCGCGCGCAGTTGATTTCCATCACCGGGGCATCGAAGGCGTTGAGCAGGCTCTGGGGCGCGGAACGCCGCACCAACTGATACACGGTTCTTCGACCCGGCTTTTCCAGTTCTGCCTCCGGTACCACCTCCCCGGATGGCTTGGTGACGGTACGTACCGGCTCGCCGAACATTGTGGCGTCCAATCGGCCCGCCGCGCTCAGAATAGCATCCCGCACGCTCTCCGCGTCCAGCCTTCGCGGCGACATCCTCCAAAGGAGTTTGTTATCGGCGTCCGCGGCCAAACCATCGGCGCGGCTGGCGGCCGATTGGCGATATGCCGACGAGGTGACGATGAGCTTGTGCAGTTTCTTCAGGCTCCATCCGTCGCGCACGAATTCGGTGGCAAGCCAATCGAGCAATTCAGGATGCGTGGGCGCCGTTCCGGATTTGCCGAAATTATCCAGAGAGGCGACAATTCCGGCTCCGAAATGCCCCGCCCACACGCGATTCACCATCACCCGCGCTGTCAGCGGATGTCCGGGCTGGGTAAGCCATTCGGCAAACGCGCGGCGGCGGCCCGTGGTCCTGGCGCCCTTTTCCACCACGGGCAGCACGAAGGGTCTTGGGGCGCGGGAGAGGATCTCCACCGCCGCCGGCTCTACGGTCTCGCCCGGGCTCAACGGATCGCCGCGACGCAGCACATAAGTAGGCGGGGGCGTGGCGTCGATGTCGTTCAGCATCCGGATGGTAGGCAGATGGATCCTCTTCGCGTTGACCTCTTCGAGCTCTTTGATCGTGGCCGCTGCCCGCTCCGCATACTCCGGATATTCGCTGCGAAGCTCCTCTTCGGTTGCCTTATCGCGTTTTGGATGACGGCCGCGAAATTGCTGCCGGCGGGCATTCTGCAGATCACGCAATGCCTTGGCTACCGCTTCCAGAGGCTTGTTGTTCTCTTCTGCCCGCTGCTGCTCCGTTTTGGTCGCGTCAACGGCGATCCGCTTATACGTGGGAAGCACGGGACCGGTAGGGCGGATCGCGCTTGCCAGCACCGCCTGCAGCGCGTAATAGTCGCGTTGGGTGATGGGTTCATATTTATGATCGTGACAACGCGCGCATTGCATCGTCAGGCCAAGAAACGAAGAAGCCAGAATCTGTTCGGTGTCGAATAGCGTGCGCCACTGATATTCGGCAAAGTCCTTTGGAAGAAAGTCTTCCCGGGTCGCGTCGACTGCCGTGCGCAAAAACCCGGTAGCCGCCAGTTTGCCGGCAACATCCCGGGGAAAGGCATCGTACTTCCAGTACTCGCTCAACTCATCGCCGGCAATCTGCTCCTGCACGAAGCGGTCATACGGTTTGTCTTCATTAAACGCGCGGATCACATAATCGCGGTACCGCCATGCGTCCGGCCGGATGACATCAGCGGCCAGGACGCCTTCGGAATCGGCATACCCGGAAATGTCGAGCCACTGCCGGGCCCAGCGCTCGCCGTAGCGCGGGCTGTCGAGCAATTCATCCACGGCCCGTTCATAGGCGCCGGGCCGGCCATCCTGCAAAAATCGCTCGAGAAATTCAGGCGATGGCGGCAAGCCCGTCAGATCGAACGCCAGCCGCCGGAGCAGCGCGGGCCGCGATGCCTCGGGGCTCATCGCCAGCCCCTTCTTCTCGAGCGCGGCGAGAACGAAGGCGTCAATCGCATTCGCAATCCGGGCACGGGCGCGCACGGCCGGGATAGCCGGACGGCGGGGCGGCTGGAAGGCCCAATGTTCGCGGTCCCGATCGGAGATATGTCCCGCCGCAGGCATTGCGTCGGGACTGGCCGCCGGCGCACCCACTTCGATCCACCGCCGCACCAGATCGATTTCCGAATCCGCGAGCTTCGGTCCGCCGGGCGGCATCTGGCCGGAACGAATCCGCGACATCAGCAGGCTGCGGTCCGGTTCGCCGGAGAGGAATGCGGCTCCCGATTTTCCACCTTTTACGAGCGCGGCGCGAGTGCGGATGGCTAAGCCGCCCTGTGCTTCGGGGCCGGTATGGCACTTGGCGCACCTGGCTTCAAGAAGCGGCAGAATATCCTTTTCAAACTGCGGCGGTGCAGCCGCCCAAACGGGCGCCACGCAGAGGGTCACTCGGATTAGCATGTTCGATGCGGACATGGATTCCTTCAGGCTGTTTTTTATTATCACAGATCAAGAGACTCGCCACCTGCGCTTTCTACCGGGCTTCAGTAGAATCATGGCAGGGCGTTTGCTGGTGCAGACTTAAATTCCACTATGCGGACTTGGATTCTTTTTGCAATGTCGATTACTACGTTAGGCGAAGAAGTATGGGCGCAAAGCGATGTCGGTGCTCCCACGTGGCGTCCGGTGGTGATGGGTAAGAACGGGATGGTGGCCGCGGAGCATCCGTTACAGGCCGTCGCCGGGTTGCGTGTCTTGCAGAGCGGAGGAAACGCGATCGACGCCGCTTTGGCCACCTTTTATATGACGGCGGTCACCGAGCCCAGCGAAGCCGGTCTTGGAGGTGATGGCTTCCTGCTCGCTTATATCAAGAGCATTGACCGCGTGGTGCTCGTCAATGGCAGCGGCGGCGCGCCGAAGCTGGCAACGCGGGAACACTATCAGTCAAAGTCCGGCGGCGTGCCGCCGGATGGTCCTTATTCCACCGCGGTCCCCGGCGCCGTCGGCGGCTTCGATCTGCTGCATAAGAAGTATGGAACGAAGGATTACCGGTCGCTCCTGGCTGACGCGATCGAGGCCGCGGCAAACGGCTACGCCGTCAGCGCCTGGGGAGCGGGAAATTTCCGCCGCTCGAAAGATATGCTCAGCCGATGGGAGAGTTCCGCAAAGGTGTTCCTTCCCGGCGGGAGACCTCCCGCCATCGGCGACTGGCTCGTACAACCAGACCTCGCCCGATCGATATCGATGATTGCGGAACAAGGCGCCGGCGCCTTTTATCGCGGCGATATTGCCAGGATGACGGCCCACTATCACGAACGGAACGGCGGGCTTTTACGCTACGACGATCTGGCGGAATTCCAGGCCGAAGAGGCGGAGCCCATCCGCATCCATTACCGGGGCTATGAGGTTTACCAATCTCCGCCGAACTCCGGCGGAATCGTCATGCTGATGGCACTCAACATTCTCGAAGGCTTCGACCTTAAGAAACTCGGGCACAACACGGCGGAATACCTGCACGTGTTGACGGAAGCCTTTAAGCTGGCTTTTGCCGACCGTTATCCCTACATCACCGATCCGCGCTTCGCCCCCGACGCTCCCATCGCGCAACTGTTGTCGAAGCCTTACGCCGCTGCGCGCCGCGCCTTGATCAAAATGGATCGCGCCATCTCCGGTGTCGCACCGCCGGGAGATCCGGTGCATGGCAAAGCGATTCTGGGCGGCCATCAAATCGGCTATCACGAGCCCGGTAGATCGACAACAGCGGCGGCGCGCGACCTTCGCGCCGATGGCGAGCAGACGTCGTCGTTCGCGATTGCGGATCGCTGGGGCAATGTGGTGAGCGTCACCCACAGCGTCAACGGCGGATTTGGCAGCGGGATGGTGGTGGAGGGAGCGGGCTTCGTGCTCAACAACCGCGGCTCCTATTTTGGTCTCGATTCGTCGGACATCAATGTCATCGCGCCGGGCAAGCGGACCCGCCAGGGCGCTATTCCCGCGATGGCGCTCAAGGACGGCAAACCATTTCTGGCGTGGAACACTCCGGGCGGCGATACCATTCCGCAAACTCTGACGCAGGCATTCCTGAACGTGGTCGAATTCGGCATGAACGTGCAGCAGGCTTCCGAAGCCCCCTGCGCCATGACGTCGAACTTTCGCGTCTCGATGTACCCGCAAAGTCCAGGCAATGGCCTCGCCATGCCGCAGTTCCTGGCCGATCGCGTGGGCGGGAAACTTCGGACCTTGGGGCATCCGATCCAGGCGTCCCCAACCCAGCCCCCCTACGGATCGCCCTCGGGAGCCGGCGCCGTCAAGATGATCCTGATCCATCCGGTGACCGGTGTCCTGTACGGCGGCGCAAGCCCCGGTAAAGACAATTACGTCATCGGTTGGTGACGCTTTTCTCAAAGGGAACCACGAACGGCTAAGATAGCAGAGACTCCATGACGAAACAGAACAATTCCCGCGTGGCCTGGTTCAACGGCAAGTTCATGCCCGAGGAGCAGGTCCTGATCTCGTTCCGAGACCGTAGTTGGAAGTACGGTGACGGCGCCTTTGACATGACGCGCACCTTTAACGGCCGCGCCTTCCGGCTGAAGGAACATATTGACCGCTTCTATCGCTCGTTGCGTTATCTGCGCTTGGATCCGGGCATGAGTCCGCAGGAGATGATCGACGTCTCGGAACAAATCGTGGCGCGTAACGAACATCTGCGCGGCACGGCGGGCGACTGGTGGATTGGCCAGCGTGTGAGCCGCGGCGTCGATCCGATCGCTGATGAAGTGCCGGCGCACAGCGGTCCGAACGTAGTTATGGAATGCACGCCCCTGCCGCTCAAAGCGCGCGCGCGCCAGTTTCGCGACGGCCTT
>DATLCW010000237.1:0-10770 GCA_035526195.1 Bryobacteraceae bacterium | reverse complement strand
CACACTCCTTTACAGCGGATTGTTCTACGCTTGCGGCCTGGTGGGTGTTTTCATTTCCGGCCAATCCGCGGACCGGATGGGCGAGCGGAAGTGGCATTGCGTATTTGGACAGGCCGCCACGGCGCTGTTTCTGGCGGGCAGCGCCATGACGGCCGGGCAACCCTTTGTCGTGGTGATGACGTGGTTGTGCCTCACGGGTTTCACCACCTATTTTTGGCCGTCGCCCTTCTGGGCCCTGCCCACGCTCACGCTCACCGCATCGGCCGCCGCGGTTTCCATCGGCTTCATCAATATGTGCGCGAACCTCGCCGGCTGGCTCGGCAATTATCAGATGGGATGGCTGCGGTCGCACGGCTACAGCGAGCGGGATTGCCTTTTCTATCTGGCGGGCTGCTACTTTCTGGGAGCCGTGTTAATCAGTCTGGTGAAGATTCAACGACCGCAACGAAAATAACTTATGTCCTCTTCTCTATTCGATCTCTCTGGAAAGGTCGCCCTGGTATCCGGGGCGGCGCAGGGCCTGGGACGCGCTATGGCGCTTGCACTGGCGGAAGCCGGAGCCGATGTCATGCTGGTAGACCGCAATGCGGGCGGCGCAACGGACACCGCCGGTCTCATCGAACAGTACAAGCGCCGTGCCGTGGTGGCTCCTTGCGATGTGTCGGACCCGCGGCAGATCCGCGACCTCTTCCAGCGATTGGACGCGGAATTTGGCCGCATTGATTTCCTCGGCAACGTGGCGGGCGAAGGCGTACTCGGAGCTCCGGAAGAGATTTCGCTCGAGGCCGTCGAACAATCCTGGAGAAACCTCGTGCTGGGCCGGTTTTGCATGTGCCAGGAAGGCGGCCGCAGGATGCTGGCGGCCGGGGGCGGCAGCATCGTCAATATCGGTTCGCTGGCCAGCATCACGGCATTGGGCCGCGGCCACATCGCCTACAGCATGGCGATGGGCGCGGTGGCGCAGATGACCCGCGAACTGAGCACGGAATGGAGCGGACGCGGGGTGCGGGTGAACGCCATTCTTCCCGCACAGGTGCTGAATCCAAGCCTGGACACGCGCATTGCGGCGGACCCCGGCTTGAAGACCAGGTATCTCAGCGGCATCCCGGCCGGCCGGCTGGGGCGTCCCGACGACATTAAAGGTCTGGCTGTCTTTCTCGCCTCCGACAGCTCCTCCTGGATCACCGGCGCACTGATCCCCATGGACGGCGGCAATCTGGCACTGAACGGCGGCGGGTCGGTAGGAAGGCAGCGATGAACAACAGGCTGGAAATGATTTCGTGGTATCGCGGCATGCAGTTGATCCGCCAATGTGAGGAGCAACTGGCGCGTTGCCACCAGCGCGGGCTGATCCACGGCGCTTGTCATACCTATGTCGGGGAGGAAGCGATCGCCACCGGCGTGTGCGCCCATCTGCGCCCGGATGACGTGGTGTTCAGTACCCATCGCGGGCATGGGCATGCGCTGGCGAAGGGTCTGCCTCCGGTGCAGCTCGTTGCCGAGCTCTTTGGCCGCGAAACGGGATGCTCGCGCGGTCGCGGCGGCAGCATGCATCTGTTCGCTCCTGAGATCGGACTGATGGGTACCAGCGGCATCGTCGGGCCCTGCATCCTTCAGGCGGCGGGCGCGGGGTACAGTTTTCAATTGCTCAAGACCGATCGCGTGGCCGTGGCCTTCTTCGGCGATGGGGCGGTGAACAATGGAGCCTTTCACGAAGGCCTCAACATGGCCGGCATCTGGAAACTGCCGGTGCTTTTTGTGTGTGAGAACAATCAGTTCGCCACCGAGGTGCCGTTCCGCTATGCCGCGGGAAATCCCAGTGTTGCCATGCGCGGCGCGTCGTATGGCTTGCCGGGCATTGAGGTGGATGGGAACGATGTCGTGGCCGTCGCCGTCGCCGCCCGCGAGGCGGTCGAGCGCGCCAGAGCAGGCGGCGGGCCAACGCTGATCGAGTGCAAGACTTATCGAACCCGCCCACACGCCGAGGGCATGGGGGATTACACCTATCGCACGCGCGAAGAAGTTACGGGGTGGCGCGAGCGTTGCCCCATCAAGCGTCTACGCGACTTGTTACCAGGCGTGGATCTGGACGCCATTGACGCGGAAGTGCAGGCGGAAATCGCCGCTGCCTTTCAGCAGGCGGAGCAAGCCCCGCTGCCCGACGGCGCCACCGCGACGCGGTATGTGTATTGCGAGGAATCCGCACCGCCTCCGCCCGCGTCGCCCGAGCCAGGCGACAGAACGATCGGATATGCCGCCGCCACCCTCGAAGCGCTGGACTTCGAGATGGCGCGCCAGCCAGGGATCTTTGTGATGGGCGAAGGTATTGGCGCCAGGGGCGGCAACTTCGCCACCACGGCCGGTTTGTTCGCCAAATACGGAGCCTCCCGGCTGTGCGATACGCCGATCTGTGAGCGCGGCTTCGTCGGCCTCGGCTGCGGCGCCGCCATGACCGGCACGCGGCCCGTGATCGATTTCATGTTCATCGACTTCATCAATGATGCGTTCGGCGAGTTGGTGAATCAGATCGCCAAAATGCAGTACATGAGCAGCGGGCGTTTGCGTATGCCCATTCTGCTTCGCGGCTGCGTCGGCATCGGACACTCTGCGGCTACGCATCATTCCGGCAGCTATCATTCCATCTTCAGCCACATTCCCGGGTTGCGTGTCGTCATGCCTTCGACTCCTTATGACGCGAAGGGGCTCATCACCCATGCGCTGCGCTCTCAAGATCCGGTGCTTTTTCTGGAACACCGCGAGCTGATGGCGATGAAGGGACCGGTTCCCGCGGAACCTTATGAAATCGAGTTCGGGAAAGCACGCATTGCCCGCGAGGGCAGGGATGTGACGCTGGTCGCGTTTGCGCTCATGGTGCATCGCGCGCTGGCCGCCGCCGAACAATTGAGTAAAGACAATATCAGCGTGGAAGTGATCGACCCGCGCACGGTTTCCCCGCTCGATACCCATACCATTCTCGCATCGGTGGCAAAAACCGGCCGCCTGCTCATCGTGGATGAAGTTGCCGCCCCGTGCAGCGCCGGAGCGGAAGTGGCCGCCTGTGTCGCCGATGCGGGATTCGATGATCTGGATGCGCCGATCCGCCGGTTGAACGGAGCATTCGCCCCCGTGCCGTATAGCCCGCCCCTGGAGAAGGCGCTGGTACCCGATGTCGAAGACATCGTGAGATCCGTGAAGGACCTGGTATGCCAATAGAGATCACCGTTCCACGTCTCGGTTGGTCGATGGAGGAGGGCACTTTTTATGAGTGGCTGAAGAAGGATGGCGAGGCAGTGGCCGCGGGCGATGTGCTGTTTTCAATGGAGAGCGACAAAGTGACTTTGGAAGTGGAATCGCTCGACGCGGGGATTCTCCACATTCCTCCCGGTGCGCCGAAGCAGGGGGATAAGGTGGTGGTGGGACAACTTCTCGGCTACCTGCTGGCCGCGGGTGAAAGCATTCCCGGCACTCTTCAGCCCGCCACTCCAAAGGCGACGCCGCGCGCCCGGCGATTGGCCCGTGAGCTCGGAATCGATTGGACGCAGATCGCCGGCACGGGGAGCGGCGGACGAATTCGCGAGGCCGACGTTTGTAGCCAGGCTCCGGCGGCACAGCCATTCCCGCGAAAGGTGATTGCTGAGCGGATGCAAGCGAGCCAGCAGAAGACAGCGCCGGTCACGCTGCACACGACAGCCGATGCGTCCGCTCTGGTTCGTCTCCATACGGAGCGGAAGGCCGGCTATACGGATATGATGTTGAAGCTGGTTGCCGCGGCCCTGCGCAAGCATCCGGCGCTGAACTCGCGCTGGGAAGGAGACAGCCTGATCCCCTCAGGCGCTATACACATCGGAATTGCCGTAGATACCGGGGCCGGCCTGATGGCGCCGGTGATTCGCGACGTGGGTTCGTTGACCTTAAGTGAAGTGACGGCCAGCACGCGAGATCTTGTCGAGAGAGCGCGGGCGCGGAAGCTCACAAGCGACGAGCTTAGTGGCGGCACGTTCACCATCACGAACCTTGGTTCCTTCGGAATCGATGCCTTCACGCCGATCATCAACTATCCCGAGTGCGCCATTCTCGGTCTGGGCCGTATTCTGCGTCAGCCGGTTGCCGTAGGCGATGCTATCGGCCTGCGCGACATCGTGACGCTCAGTCTCACTTTTGATCATCGTGCGCTCGATGGCGCGCCGGCGGCCCGTTTTCTTCAGACGCTCACCGGCTTGATTGAGTCGCCCTTTACCACGCTCTCCCCTAACCTTTAGCGTCCAAAGCGGGAAGATGAAAGCGGAATCCTTCGACGCCGGCGCGGTTGTAGTACGCCGCGGTGGCATGAGTCACGCCGAGCAGCAGCTCATATTCATGCACCACGCCGATCTTCTGAAAGTGCGCATGCAGGACCTCGGAATCCGGCAGCGAGATGTCCCGCGTCCCGATGACAAGCCGGATGCGCATCCCATCCAGACGGAAGCGGTTGTGCGCCGCCAATTCGAACACGTCATCGCTTGCTGAGTACCACTGGGCGAGTTGTTCGATCCACAGGCGGCTTTCGGGAGTAATGCCGGGATAGATACTCCCATCTTTCGGGAAGGGCCGGTAAGAGCCGGCGTATGCCACCACCGAGCTAAATAGATCCGGATACTTCAGGGCCAGTTTCAACGAGCCGTTACCGCCCATGGACATGCCTTCGATCCAGCGCGCCCGCCGTTCTTTCATCGTGCGGTAGCTGCCGTCGATAAACGGGATCAGCTCGCGGATGATAAAGGATTCCGGCATCACCTGCTGCGGCTCCCAATCGCGATACTCGCTGCGTTTGCCGCCATTGGGCATCACCAGAATCACCGGCGGCATCTGCCCGCCCTGAATCGCCCGGTCGAGCATTTCGGCATTAGGGAGCCCTGCAGTCTCATCGCTACCCGCGCCGTGCAGCCAATAGAGCACCGGGTAGCGGTCAGAAGTGGATTCGTACTTGGGCGGCAGGTAGACGTGGAAGCCGATGTCCTTTCCCATCGCCTTTGAAAGCAGGGTCTTATGCGCGACCCCGCGGGGAAGTTTGGCACCCGGGTTGACCCATTTGATGTTGTTGAACTCGGGCGGCCTGCGATCGGCGCTGGCGGCTGCGGCGGAGGCGGCAAGGGATAGAAGAGAGCGGCGGGTGGTCATCCCATGCATCTTAACGCTACGACTCTATGCGTTGCCCGATGCTTCACAGACTGCGAAGAAGGGCGTACGATCATTCATCGGGACTTTGCCTCTGCATGATGGAGGGTCATTCGGCGACAATGGCAGTAGGGGCATGACAAGTCTGAGGGAATTCGAGAAACTTCTGAGCACCTTGTCGTCTGGCGAGAAAGCTCAGATCCTGAAGTGGGTGGTTCAGGAACTGGGCGACTCGTTCCCCGGAATTGATTCCCATCCCGATGTATGCGGGGGCGAAGCGTGCATCGTGCGGACCCGCATCCCGGTATGGCTGTTGGAGCAGGCGCGCCGCATGGGCGTCACTGAGCAGGCACTGCTCGAAGCCTATCCGGCTCTCCGCGCGGAGGACCTAGTAAACGCCTGGGCGTATGCCCGCGCCCATGCGCCGGAAATCGACGCGCAGATTCAAGAGAACGAGACTGCCTAGTGGCCCGTTTTTATGCCAACGAGAATATCGCATTCCAAGTGGTGATGGAACTGCGCCGTCTGGGCCACGATGCTCTCACCTCCCGGGAAGCTGGAAAAGCAAACGCGGCCGTGCCGGATCCCGAGGTATTGGCCTTCGCAGCCGCCGATCGCCGCATCTTGTTGTCCCACAATCGCCGGCACTTCCTGCAATTGCACCAACGCCGGACTGTCAGCCATGCCGGGATTGTCCTATGCACCTTTGACCCCGACTTCAGTGGACAGGCGCAACGAATCCAGTCAGCCGTAGCCGCCTTTCCTGATATTGCGGATCAGTTGATCCGTGTGAACCGGCCGGGCTGACGCGCGACCGCCACCGCCGCCGTTTTACCCCGCCGGTGCTTTCCACATGTGACAATCAGAATTAAGCATGTGGCCCGTTGCATTCTTCTTCATGGCGGCCGGGACCTTCGATTCCGCCGTGCTCCCTGTGTTCCGTGCGAAATGCTTCGCCTGCCACAGCGGCAAGGTTCAAAGCGGGGGTTTGTCGCTCGAATCGCGTAACAATATCCTGCGCGGCGGCAAGTCCGGAAGCGCCATTGTGCCCGGCAAGCCCGTGGACAGCCTGCTCATGACGTTGGTCTCAGGGGGGAAGATGCCCCTGGGCGGAGAAAAGCTGAACGCGGCGGAGATGGCCGCCATCCGTACCTGGATCGAAGGCGAGGATCAGAAGGCTCCGGTCGCCGAGCGCGACGTGACGGCGATTCTCAGCGCCAAATGCTGGGTGTGCCACGGACGGCGGGATAAAATGGCCGGGCTCGATCTGCGCACTCGCGTGTCCATGCTGACGGGCGGGAAATCAGGGCCGGTGGTCGTGGCTGGAAAGCCCGAGGAGAGCCTCCTGGTAAAACGGATTGTGGCACAGGAGATGCCGCCGCCAAAGCTTCAGGAGCAGTTTTCAGTGCGCGGCCTGACCGACGAGGAGTTGGCCAAAGTCAGGCAGTGGATCGCCGATGGCGCGCCCCCGGACAACGAAAGAGCGGTGGAAGTGAGTGTCGCGGCCGACCCCGCGATCAAAGCCAAGGACCGTGAATTTTGGGCTTTCCGTACGCCGGTGAGGCCAACGGTCGCGGCCGGAAACAGTATCGATGCTCTGATGAAGGAGCAAAAGCCGCTGGCGCCGCCGGCGAGCGATATGACCTTGCTGCGCCGCGCCTACTTTGCTCTGATCGGCCTGCCGCCAACGCCGGAAGAGGTGGAAGCCTTCCGTGCCGACAGCGATCCCAGGCGTTACGAAAAGCTGGTCGACCGTTTGCTCGACTCCCCCCGCTATGGCGAGAGGTGGGCCCGCCATTGGCTGGACGCCGTGGGTTATACCGACAGTGAAGGCGGCAATAGCGGAGATCAGCTTCGACCGCATGCCTGGCGGTACCGTGATTACGTGATCCGGTCGTTGAACGAAAACCGTCCCTATGACCGCTTTCTCACCGAGCAAATCGCCGGCGACGAACTGTTCGATTACAAGTCGGCGCAACAGTTGACGCCCAACCAGATCGAATTGGTGGCGGCAACCGGCTTTTGGCGTACCGCACCGGACTCCACCTACAGCACGGAGCAGAATTTTATCCCCGAGCGGATGGACGTGATTGCCGGCCAGTTGGAAGTGTTGGGCTCGGCTGTCATGGGACTTTCGGTAGGCTGCGCGCGCTGCCATGACCATAAGTACGATCCGATTCCGACTCGCGATTACTACCGGTTGGTGTCCATCCTGACGCCGGCCTACGACCCGTATCACTGGCTGCCTCCGGTGTTCCCCTGCGGCGGCGTAGGAGCTAAATGTGATGAAAACAGCACCCGCTACTTTCTGCCGAAAGCCACGCAGGAATGGAAGGAGGTTACCGCGTTCAACGCGCCCATAAATCAGCGGCTCAAAGAACTGCAGCAGCAGATCGAAGACAAGGCCGCGCCCTATCGCGAGAAGTACCTGGCGGAAAGGAAAGTCAAGGATGCGAAGCTGGGCGAGCTGGAAGCCGCTTATGAGCCGTTCAAGAAAGAGAAAGCTGCCATTGATGAGCAGATCCTTAAGGAGAAAGCGAATCTGAAGGTACTGCCGCTGGTCAGGGCATTGCTCGACCTGGGGCCTGAGCCTCCGCCAACCCGCATTCTGATGCGGGGCGACGCGACGAGCCCCGGAGCGCTGGTGACGCCCGGCGTCCCATCCATCTTGAACGCCAGTACCCGGGACTATCGTCTGGAGCCGCTGCCCCATTCCACCGGGAGGCGGCTGGCGCTGGCAAAATGGCTTACCCATCCCGGGCATCCGCTCACGGCGCGGGTCATGGTGAATCGCATCTGGCAGCATCATTTTGGTGTAGGATTGGTCGCAACTCCAGGCAATTTCGGCCGCATGGGCTCGCTCCCCACCAATCAAAGATTACTGGACTGGCTAGCCACGGAGTTCGTTCGCAGCGGGTGGGACATCAAGGCGATGCACCGCCTGGTGATGACCAGCGCCACCTACCGCCAGCAATCGGGTGACAACGGATTTCCGCTACGCCGTATGGATGCGGAAAGCGTACGCGATTCAATTCTGCAAATCGCGGGCAAATTGGAGGCGAAGGCTTTCGGTCCGGCGGACGCCATCAAGGCGCAGCCGGATGGCGAAGTGATCACCGCCAGCAACCGTCGCAGCATCTACGTAACCCACCGCCGGACCCAGCCTGTTTCGTTGCTCGAAACTTTCGATCAGCCATTCATGAATCCCAATTGTGTGAAACGCGGCTTGTCGGTGGTGTCGTCGCAAGCGCTGCACCTGATGAACGGAGATCTGGCGCGCGAGAATTCGCGCTTCATGGCGGGCCGTATCATCGATGCCGTGGGCGACGATCCGGCGGCCCAGATCGAGCGGGCGTATCTTTTGGCTCTGGCTCGAAAACCCACCACCGAAGAGCTACGCGCCGCCAGAAACGCAATGGATGGCATGAGCGGGGAATGGTCCCGCCAGTTGGAAAAGGATCAGCCGGCCGAGCCGGTGAAGTCTCGCGGAAAATGGCTTGCCCTGGCCACCGTTTGCCATACGCTGATCAATTCCGCCGAGTTCTTGTACATTGATTGAGGGACCTATGCAGACGCGACGCGATTTCTTTTCCAGGATGGCCGACGGCCTGATGGGTACGGCGCTGGCCGGGTTGTTGGCAGAGGATCTCCATGCCCGGCAGGGACTCTATGATCTGACGCCGAAGAAGCCTCACCAGACACCCCGTGCAAAGTCCGTAATCCAGCTCTTTATGAATGGCGGCCCGAGCCAGGTGGATCTGTTCGACCACAAGCCCGCGCTTACCAAGTACGCCGGCCAGCCTCCAAGCCGCGACTTGGCCGCGGAGGTTCGGGCGGTCCGGGAGACCGGCGGTCTCATGCCGTCTCCGTATAAGTTCGCAAAGCACGGGCAGTCCGGAATCGAGCTGTCGGAGATGCTTCCGCATTTGGCCAAGGTCGTAGATGACATTGCCGTCGTCCGCTCCATGTACACGACCCACCTGGCGCACGAGGCGGCATTGTTCCTGATGCATGGCGGAAGAATTTTGCCGACCCGTCCTTCGCTTGGATCGTGGAT
This sequence comes from Bryobacteraceae bacterium, assembly GCA_035526195.1. Taxonomy (GTDB): domain Bacteria; phylum Acidobacteriota; class Terriglobia; order Bryobacterales; family Bryobacteraceae; genus CADEFT01. The sequence continues at coordinate 1,559 of DATLCW010000237.1, read as the reverse complement.
CGCGTACGGACTGGGCTCGGAAAATCAGAATTTGCCGGCCTATGTCGTGCTCGACGATCCGAAAGGGCCGCCCATCAACTTCATCCAGAATTGGCAGTCCGGATGGCTGCCGGCGGTGTTTCAAGGAACGCGTGTGCGCTCTGAGGGCTCGCCGATTCTGAATCTTCATCCGAAGCAGGAGTACCCGGGCGGTATTGTGGACCTGAGCCGCAGCCTCCTACATCGCATGGATGCGAACCATCGGGACAGGCATCCGGGCAATGTTGAATTAGAAGCCAGAATCGCGAATTATGAACTGGCGGCGCGGATGCAAATGGCGGCCACGGATGCGCTCGACCTCGATAAGGAGAGCGCCGCGGTCAAGCAGGCCTACGGTCTCAACGAGCAGCGAACGGCTTCCTACGGCAAGCGTTGCCTGATGGCGCGGCGGCTGGTGGAGCGGGGCGTCAGGCTGGTGCAGGTTTACATCGAAGGGCAGATCTGGGACAACCACAACAAGATCCGTCAGGGCCTGGAATACGCGTGCGGAAAAACTGATCAGCCGGCGGCGGCATTGATTCAGGACTTAAAATCGCGCGGCTTGCTCGATTCGACGCTTGTCGTTTGGGGCGGCGAGTTTGGACGCTTGCCGATCGCCCAGGATCCCGGACCGAATGCCGGCCGCGACCACGGCCCGTCAGGCTTCAGCATCTGGATGGCGGGCGGAGGCATCAAGGGCGGCTCCACTTACGGTTCCACCGACGAGATCGGCTATCGTGCCGCGGAAAACAAAGTGAGCGTCCATGACTTCCATGCCACCGTGCTTCACCTGTTGGGGTTGAACCACCGGGAGCTAGTTTTCGAGCGGGAAGGGCGCCACGAACGGATCACGGATGAATTCCCTGCCAGAGTGCTGACGGAGATCATCAGCTAACGGAGTTACTTCGGTGTTCAGGATTAGCGATTCGCCTGCTCCTCTCAGTCGCGCAGGCAGCGCTCACGCGCTTCTCAAAGCGCACGGACTCGCTCAAGGCTCAACTTCTCTTGATCTCTCATGACGACTCTTCAGGCCCTCCCGCACCTAAACCGGACCTGGAGTTTGACACGAGTAGCGTGCGTTGCGGAAAATAGAGTTGACCCACCCATCAATGTGCGGATGTGGCGGAATTGGCAGACGCGCTAGATTCAGGTTCTAGTTCTCGCAAGGGAGTGGAGGTTCAAGTCCTCTCATCCGCACCATAGAATCAACAACTTACAGAGAATTTGACGGGCTACTGAATTTTGCGTTTCGCCTCTTGTGTGCCTATAGTGTGCCGTTTTTCATCCGCCTCTGACTTGTCGGTGTCGTGCTTCTCTGTGACGTAACGCCCAAGCCGCTTGGCGGCATCCTTCAAATCGGCCTCGCTCACAATGTTGTAGCGGTCGAAAACGGCACGGGTCTTGTGTCCTGAAATCCTCATGGCAACCGCCTCGGACACCCCGGCCCGCATCAGGTTGCGTACACCGGTCCGCCGAAAGTCGTGAAACAGTTTGAGAGGCTTTCCGTCCGCATCCGAAAGCCCCGCCGCCTTGCAGGCCTT
>DATLCW010000138.1:0-3277 GCA_035526195.1 Bryobacteraceae bacterium | reverse complement strand
CACGCACAGGCAGCCGGAGCCATCAACGGGAAAATGATGCCCTGCGGGAACAGCAGATGAGGCAACCCATGTGCTGCCAGGATCACCAGGGCGCCGATGCCGTAGGCCAGCTTTCCGTTCAAAAACGCAAAGACGATTGCGGCGGAAAGCACCAGCAGCGATGCTGCCATCAATACACTGAGGTTGCCGGCGGGCCACAGGAAATCCCGCTGCGCAATAGCTTCATAGATGTGGGCGTGGATCTCCACGCCAGGCATCTGGATGGTGGTGGAAATGGGCGTAACCAGCGTGTCGCGAGCTTGCGATTGCGAGGTCACGCCGATGAACACGACCTTGCCGTCAAACCTTGCGGCAAGCTTCGGATCGGCCAGCAGTTGCCGCAGCGGCACCCGCGGAATGTGCCCTTTGCGGTAGCGGATAAACATGGGACGCCCGCGATCTACGCGGCGTGGAACCGGGATGACCTGATCGCCCACTTGCAGGTCGCTCGGCGTTTCCACGATGTCGCTTGCGCCGATGGAGAGTTTGTACGCTTCGAGCGCGAGCGCCCACAGCCGGATGCGATTGCCGATCTTTTCCAGTTGTACCTGCCGGCTCACGCCGTCGTAGCTGTCGGGATCGGCATGCACATGGCCCACGGCGGCGGCCGCCGGCAGGAAAAGCGCGTCCGGCTGCTCCCATGCATCGGCGTCGGTCAGGTCCGCGGAGAGAACCAGATTTCGTGTCCGGCGCATTGCCTCAGCCAGCAGCGGATCCCCCTTTTCATCCGATTCCTCCGCCAGGATCAGATCGATGGCGACGGCCTTCGGTTTCCCATCCGCAAGCAGCATGAGCGCGCGGGCCAACGCGGGCCGTATGTTTCGCATACCCTTGAACTCGCGCAAGCTGTGGTCGTCGATTTCGAGAATGAGGGAATCCTTGGCCGGGCTGGGAGGAGGATAAAGGCGCATCATCCAGTCATAGTGATAACTGTCGACCTGGGAAGCCAGCGGCACCCATCCGACGATGAGACCCGCGAGCAGACAGCCGCCGGCAATCAGGAAATAGGGACGCCGGTGGGCTGGAGGTTTCGCCATTTATTTCGCCAGCCGCTTCTCGATCTCCGCCGCCTCACGCGGCAGGGAAGCAGAGAGCACTTTTCCACCCTGCGCCGTGACCAGCACCATGTCTTCAATGCGGATACCGATATTCTCTTCCGGGATGTAAATGCCGGGTTCAATGGTGATCACCATGCCGGGGACGAGCGGCTCCGCGGGCACCATCGCATCGTGCACCTCCAGTCCCACATGATGGCCAATGCCGTGGGTGAAGTACTTTCCCAGGCCGTCATGTTTATCCATGTAATCCCTGGCGGCTTTCACAAGTTCCCCAGTCGCGCCCAGGAATGCACCGGGCTTCACGGCCGCAATGGCCGCTTTTTGCGCCCCCAGCACAACCTCATACAGCTCCCGCTGCCGGGCGGTGAACCGGCCGCTGACGGGGATGGTGCGGGTAATGTCGGCGGCATAGGAGGCGCATTCCGCGCCCACATCCATGACGACGACTTCGCCGCGATCCATGCGGCGGCGGTTCGCCCCGTAATGCAGGATCACACTGTTGGGTCCCGACCCCACCACCGGGCGGTATGCGGGCCGCTCGCAGCCCAGTTCCAGAAAAGTGGCAGTCATGGTGGCCGCGAGCTGATATTCGTAGAGATCGGTTTTGGGGCGCTTCCACGCCGCCAGATGAGCTTGACTGGTGACGTCAATGGCCCGCTGGAGCAGTTCGATTTCCGTGTGTGACTTCACGGTTCGCAAGCGTGCGATCGCATGGGAAATGGTGCTGAGCTTCTTCGCCTGGGGCGCGAGCCGGGCGACTTCCGCTTCCCAGATATCGGTGCTCCTCACCACCAGGAAACCGGTGCGCTTCTCGACACCTTCATCGCCGGCAGCGGCGCGGCGCCCTTCATACCGTTCCTTGCGTTCATTATGCGGAGGTAGAAACAGAATCTCATTGGGCTGTGCGTCTTCCGGGAGAATCAGCAGAACGGCCCCAGGTTCCAGCCATCCGGTGAGGTAATAGAAATTCGGCTCCTGAAGCAGGGGGCTGCGCGGATCGCTGGACGTGTCCGCGCTTCCCATGAGCAGAATGGCGGTATCCGGCAGCGCTTGACGAAGCCGGGCGCGCCGTTCCCGGTACTCATCGGGCGATATGCCGAGCATCGCCATCAGCAGCAACGCATGCAAGAGGGGCATTTCTTCACGTTAGTACAACCGGCTTGAAATTAGGGATCGGGTGCGGTTTCCAGGTTACAATGCGGTGTCTCATGCTTTGGTTTTTGGTGGGTCTGGCGGTGATTCTCAGTGTGCTCTCGCTGCGTGGCGAGCGCAGCCGTGCTGCGTATTACCGTCTGCCCCCGCGGACAGGTTTAACACCTCCGGCGACTGTGATTGTCCCTGTTAAGGGCCCGGACGAGGGACTGCGCGAGAATCTTGCCGCGCTCGCTTCCTTGGATTATCCGGACTATGAGTTGATCGTGGCGGCAAGGTCGATGGAGGATCTTCCGGCCGGCGTTGTGCCTGCCAAAGTGCGGGTTGTTTACGCGGGTCAGGGCGATCCGGAGACCGGGGAGAAGATCAACAATTTACTGGCGGGTGTGCAAGCCGCAAGAACAGAATCCTCGATCTATGTTTTTGCGGACTCCGACGGGCGGGTATCGCGGGGATGGCTGCGGGCGCTGGCGAGTGCGCTGTCTGAGGAGGGTGTGGGAACGGCCACCGGCTATCGCTGGCATCTTCCCGAGCGGCCCGATGCCTGGTCCATGTTGCGCAGCGTGTGGAATGCGGTGATCGCCGGCGGCATGGGTCCGGGAAAGAACCAGTTCTGCTGGGGCGGCGCGACGGCCATTTGCCGGGAGACATTTGAGCGGCTCGACATCCCCGCATGGTGGAGAGGCGCCGTGAGCGACGACTATCGCTTAAGCGAAGCGGTGAAGGCGGCGAACCTGCGAATTGTGTTTGTGCCCGGGGCGCTGGTAGCGGCCACCGACCATTGCGGAGCGACGGAATTGCTGAACTGGACTCGGCGGCAGATGATGATCACCCGTTTTTATGCGCCCACGTTGTGGAGGCTCGCGCTGTTCGCGCACCTGGTGTATTGCGGAGGCATGACGGCGGCAGTCTGGCTGATGGTGCATGGATCGTGGCTGGCTTCCATCGCACTGCTGTTTCCGGTAGGCGTGGGGATGTGGAAAGCGAGAACACGGCTCAGGAATGCGGCTTTCGTCATGCCGGAATAC
>DATLCW010000197.1:0-8584 GCA_035526195.1 Bryobacteraceae bacterium | reverse complement strand
GAGGCGAAGCGCTTCATTCAGTTCCCCGATCGCCTCGTGCTCACGCCGCGCTTGAATCAGTTTCCTCGCTGTGCCGTAAAGGTCTTCGGCCGGTCTCACCGCCTTCGGGGGAACCTCAGGCGTAGCGGCGGCCGGTTTGTTCGTCACAGTGGGCGGGGCAGCAATGGGCGGGGCCGCAATGGGCGGGGCAGCAATGGGCGGGGCAGCAATGGGCGGGGCAGCAATGGGCGGGGCAGCAATGGGCGGGGCCGCAATGGGCGGGGCCGCAATGGGCGGGGCCGCAATGGGCGGGGCCGCAATGGGTTGGACAACCGTTGGCTGGATGGTTGCGACCGCTGCATCCTTAGGCGGCGGGGACAGCATCTCATTGACGGATCGCTGCGCCAGCCGCGCTTCCTCGTAGTTGGGCCGAAGGGAGAGTGCCACGCCGAAGTCCTGCATCGCCGCCTGTAATTGTCCCAGCTTCCGATAGAGCAACCCCCGTCGATAATGAACACTGGCGGCGCCCGGTTGCCAGCGGATGGCATGGGAATAATCCTCCAAGGCTTCGGCGCCCTGGCCCAACCGCGAGTAAGCCTCCGCCCTCGAGGCGTAAATCTCCGAACGCTGCAACCCGTCTTTTTCCTGTTGAAGGGCGCGCCCGTAGTCGGCGATTGCGTCCCGTGTCTCTCCCAGTTGGAGATTCGCCTCCGCTCTCCAGTAGAGAGCTCCGGGATCGTTCGGGCGCAACCCTACCGCCACTTCCAGATACATCAGCGCAGCGGCGCGTCGATCGCGCAGCAGGTTCACTCTGCCGAGGTGAAGCCAGGCGGGATAATAATCGTTTCCGGCGGCGACGCTTTGCTCCAAAGCTTCGAGCGCGCGATCGTATTGACCGGCAATCTCGAGGCGCAGTCCCTCCTCAAAATATTTTTCCGCCTGGAAATACTTTTCCGTCTGCGTCACGTGCGGATTTGCCGGCGCCGCCTGAGAGACTGGCTTTACGTCCGCGATCATCGGCGGGGGCAGGCGCCGGCCGCATGATTGCGCCACCATCAGGAGCACTTCGCACAAGAGGACCGAGTGCCACGTAACAGACATCCAGAAGTAACGTTAACACGGTTCACACGCCGGTTCCATGCTTCCCACCGGTAATTATTTCAGCGCCTTGCGGATGGCGGCTACGGTAATTTCCGCCCGATACTCGACGATCTTTCTTCCCATGGCAATGGTTTTCTCCGGCGGCGCCAGTTGGACTCCGTTGATAGAAAATTTCTTGGCGGCCATCCGCTCCCGCATCCGCACGGTGGTCGGATCCACCACCATCATCTGGGCCGTGATAGCGAAATCGTCATGAATCCCTTCGTCCTTCTGCGCCACGCCCTGTTTGGCAAGCCAGGCATTGACTGACGGGTAATCATAGTATTCCGGGATGTGGTGAATTCTGGTTTTGCTTTTTGCCCACAGCTTGGAGAGCCTCGCCGAAACCGCCGCCATTCCCTTGACATTGCCGCCGCTGTCACCGAGCAGAATGATGTTTTCAAATCCGTGCATTTTCAAGCTGCTGGCAATATCCGTTAGCAGCCGTTGAAATGTGTCTTCACTCACGCTAATCGTGGAGGGATACCGCATGTGGCTGGTGGGAGGGTTGATTTCTCCTTCGGGAACAAACGCTACGATCGGCGCCACCAACGCGTTCCCGAGCTTACGGGCTATGGCCTCGCCGGTGGCCCGCAGGATATAGTTGTGCTTGCCCGCCGCGAGATAAGGTCCGTTCTGTTCCACGCCGCCGGTGGGAATAATCACGGTGGTCTTACCCGACTTCAGCGCGTCCCGCACTTCGAGCCAGGTCATTTCCTCCAACCAGAGCGTGTTACGGGCGGCGATCGGACTCGGCATGTTAGGGTCGGGCTGCATTGCCTGCGGGAGGAGGCAGGCGGTGAAGACAAAAAACAAACTCAGGCGGGGAATCATGTAAATCATCTTATGCTGGATAGAAACAATCATGGGAAACCGGAAGTTGCGCGGAGCGATCATCGGGTGCGGATACTTTGGCCGAATCCATCTCGAGGCATGGCGGCGCATGCGCGGGGTCGAGATCGTGGCCGCCTGCGATGCGCGGCTTGAACTGGCGCAGGCCGCGGCCCCCAGCGCCTACACGGACGCGAGCGTGATGGTTGCCGCGGAGGCTCTGGATTTCGTCGATATCGCCACCAGGCCCGCGTCGCACTTTCCGTTGGTCCGGATGGCGGTGGAGCGGGGAATTGCAGCGATCTGCCAAAAGCCGATGACCGAGGATATGGCGCAAGCGCTCGACATGCTCCGAATGGTGAAGCAAAGCGGCGCGCGCGTAATGGTGCATGAGAACTGGAGGTGGCAGCCGTGGTTCCGCGAAGCAAAACGCCTGATCGCCGGCGGCGCCATCGGCCAGCCGCTTACCTACCGTTTTCACATGCGGCAGCGCGATGGCCTGGGAGACAGGCCGTACCCCAATCAGCCGTATTTCCGTGAAATGCCGAGGTTGCTGCTTTATGAGACGCTGATTCATCCCATCGACACGGCGCGGTTTCTCTTCGGAGAAATCGATGTGGTGCAAGCGCACCTGCGCCGCGTGAATCCGGGAATCGCCGGAGAGGACCGCGCGATCGCTTTGCTGGTACACGCTAACGGCGTCGATGGCATTGCCGACGGGCACCGCTTCCTCAATGCCGATCCGCCGGGACCGGCGATGGGGGAGTCGGTGTTTGAAGGGGGAGAAGCCGCATTGAAGATCCTGGCGAATGGCGAATGCTATTTGAACGGCAAGCTGGTCTTTTCGCACCCGGCCGACGTTGGCTATAAGGGCGATAGCGTGCGGGCTACACAGAGCCATTTTATTGATTGCCTCCATTCGGGGGCGCCTTTTGAAACGGGAGTGGAGGAGTATCTGCCCAGTTTCGCGGCGGTGGAAGCAGGCTATCGAAGCGTAGCGGAACAACGGGCGGTACGGGTGGCGGAACTCTTGTGAAATGTCAGCGAAGAAACGTGGAGGAACCAAGCAATGGCCCGATCGATTCAGTTTTCCGTCGGCAGCAAGGGCGGGCGCAACCAGCCCGGCGACACGAAAACGGTACAGGAGTTACTCAACAACGTGCCGCTTTCCGAAGGCGGTCCGTCACCGCGCCTGGAGGTGGACGGGAAGTGCGGCCCGCTTACGAAAGCGGCGATTCAAAAGTTTCAATTGAAACATTTCGGGTGGAAAGGCGCCGACGGGCGTGTAGACCCCGACGGCCCTACGCTCGCCAAGCTCAACACGTTTGACAAAAAGCCGGACATTCCCGTCCCTCCCAAGCCAGTGGAAGTGGTCATCCCGGAATCCACCGATTTCTTTATCATTCACATGAGCGCGAAGAAGGTTTCGGTTGGTGGTGAGGACGATCTGTTCTTCCTTGTGGCGGATATCAAGAACAACATTCTCGCCGTGTATTGGATCGACGCCGCCAGGCGGGGAAAGCCCACGGTAGCCATCCCGCAAGGAAACAATTGGGCGGGCTCTGGCGGACGCTTCCAGACCAAGAAAGCGCGCAGGGTGAACGATCTCGAAGTACCGGCCGCCTGGTTTTCCAGAGACGATGACGGAGTGGTCACCAGTAAGCTGGTGCTCTTCTTTCCTGAAGGCGGCGCGACCATTCCGATGAACCATCATTTAATAGGGCCGGGGGGCCGGATCAGCCCATCCAAAGGAGGCGGCAGCGCCAGCACCGCCGTCTCTGGAGATTTCATATTGATTGAAGTACGGTAGAGTTGAAAAGGTGACCCGGGTGCGGATTGCGGTTGTTTTTCTATTCCTCGCGTGCGGGGCGCTGGCGGCGCCCCCCGAGTCGCGGGAATTCGCGACAACGGTTCGCCCTGTGTTGTTGGAGCATTGCGGTAGCTGCCACAATCCCGCAAACCCGAAAAACCGTATCAATTTTCTCAAGTCGGAAGCGGCCACGGATGTAGAGGCGCGAAGAGGTTTGTGGCGAAACGTGGCGACGCAACTTCGCAACCGTACCATGCCCCCCGGCCGCCCCAAAATCTCCGAAGACGAGCGGCTGCATGTCGCCAACTGGATTGAAGCCCGGCTTCGCAGCACCGGCTGCACCACCGGCGAGTATGCCGGGTACGTTCCCGCCCGCCGGCTGAACCGGAGGGAATACAAGAATACCGTACGCGATCTCTTCGGAGTGGATCTCGCCGCCCCCGAACTGTTCCCGGCGGATGAATCGGGAGGAGCGGGCTTCGATACCAACGGCGAAACTCTTTTTGTGCCTCCGATGATGCTCGAGCGTTATATGGAAGCGGCCCAGACGATTCTCGACCGTGTGATCGTAACGCCGCCTTTCCACCGGGTGTTCCTGTCGCATGAACTCGAGCCGTTGAGCGCTGTTCCGCCTCCCGGCAGGAAACCGAGCCGCATGCTCAAGCCGCTGGAGGAGGTTTCCACCGCGGTCTCCGTATTCGCCGAAGGCCCGCACAACCTCAGAGTTTCGGTGGAGCGGCCGAAGGAGATCCCGTTTAGTGTGCAAGTAAAAGTGGACGGCGTCATCGCCGGGTCTCTTTCCTATGCCCGTGATGCGAACGGCGGCGCCACCGCTCGCGTCCAAACGGCCAATCTCAGCCGCGGCGCGCACACCATCGCGGTGGTCAACGGCAAGGAGCCGGTGGAGTTTTATAGCCTCACCGTAGAACAACGGGTTGTTCCGGCACCGGCAGAGAAACGGGCGCTGCACTACCGGCTGTTCGGCATGGAAGCCGGCGAAGCGCCACTCGATGCGCGTCTGGCCGCGCGGCGGCTGCTCGCCACTTTACTTCCCAAAGCCTATCGGCACCCGGTGGAGCCGGCGGAAGTCGACCGGATTTTCGCTCTGTATGACCGCAGCGCCAAGCGCGGAGAGCCGTTTGAAGAAAGCATCAAGCTGGCGCTAAAAGCCGTCCTGATCTCACCTCGGTTCCTGTTCCGGGTCGAGGAAACCGATGCAAAGCCGGGAATTCATCCCTTGGGCCAATATGAGATGGCGTCGAGGCTATCGTATTTCCTATGGTCCACGATGCCCGACACCGAGTTGCTGCAACTGGCATCGGCAAAGAAGCTGCAGGATGTAAAGGTGCTTAGCGATCAGGTAGAGCGCATGCTGGACGATCCCCGTTCACGGGCGTTCGCCAATGCCTTCGCCGGGCAGTGGCTCGGCACACAGGATATCGGCGGGCGGGCCGTTCCCTTACTCACCGAGCTGCAACACTTCTACACCCCCGAGGTGGCGGCGGATCTTAGAGAACAGCCGGAGTTGTTCTTCCATTACATCCTGACCGGCAATCGAAGCGTGCTGGAACTGTTGACCGCAAACTACACGTTTCTGACGGAGCGGCTGGTGAAGTATTACGAACTGGAAGGCAAAGTGAAGCTGACGTCCGGCACCGGCTTCCAGCTTGTCCGGTGGCCCGATGACCGCCGCGCCGGCGTGCTGGGTCTTGCCTCGGTCCTGGCGATGACCTCTCATTACAGGCAGGCCAGTCCGGTGTTGCGCGGAGCATGGGTGCTGGATACCCTTCTGGGTACCCCCGTGCCACCTCCGCCCCCCGACGTGCCGGCGCTGGAACCGGTCAAGAAGCTGGAGACCGCGCCCACGATGCGTCAGATGCTCGCCAAACATCGCGCGGATCCTTCGTGTTCGGCCTGCCACAATCTGATGGATCCGATCGGACTGGGGCTGGAAAACTTCGATTGGATGGGGCGCTGGCGCGAGCGCGAGCCCAACGGTGAGCCAGTGGATGCTTCCGGCGTATTGCCGAGCGGCGAGAAATTTACCGGTCCGGTGGAATTGCGTCAGGTACTGCTGAAGCGCAAGGAAGAATTTCTCCGGCAATTCACGGTGAAGGCGCTGGGCTATGCGCTTGGACGCGGCCAGCAGGACGGAGACCAGTGCACGGTGCAGCGGCTGATGGACAGTCTGGAGAAAAGCGGATATCAGTCCCGCACGCTTATTCGGAATATCGTACTGAGCACACCTTTTCGCAATTCGCAGACCGGCGCGGCCATATCGGAAGTCCACGCGGCTCCAGTGAAGCGCGCGCCGCGGCGCCTGCTGGGCGAGAAATAGCTCGTTGAATGGTGATAGTCTTGGCTTAGGCAAGGAAACAAAAAATGTCCAAGCTTCTCTCCCGGCGCAACCTCCTACGTGGAGCGGGTGTTGCCATGTCGCTTCCATGGCTGGAGTCGATCGCGCGGGGCGCTCCGGTTGCCGCGGTGGAGAAACTGCCGGAGCCACCGCTGCGGATGGCGTGCCTTTTCATGCCGAACGGCGTGCGGCCGGATTATTGGACGCCGGCCGGGGATGGCGAGGATTATGAATTCACGCCCCATCTGAAGCCGTTAGAAAGCCTGAAGAGCGAATTCCTTCTTATCGAGAACTTGTGGAACAAGAACACGGTGGGCCGCAATGGGCATTGGCCTAAAGTCCCGGCGTGGCTTTCCGGCGGTTTTGTCGAGCGGACCACCGGCGGCGATCTCGATTCCGGCGGCACTACGGTGGATCAATTCGTTGCGCAACGGTTGGGCACGAGCACGGCGCTGCCGTCGTTCGAATTGGGAATCGACGCACCACGCACCGGCATCGACACCGCCGGCGGCGGCTTTCCTCGAGCGCTGGGCTCTTTCCTGTCATGGGCCGATCCGAAGACACCGGTTCCCAAAGAGATCGTTCCGCAACTGGCATTCGACCGTCTATTCCGCAATCGCAGAGCTCCGGTGGTATCGGGGATCGATCCGAAGAGCCCGGCGATGCTTGCGTCGCTGCAGCGCGACGATACAAGTCTGCTTGACACCGTGCTCGAGCAGGCGAAAGCGTTGCGGGGTAAGGGAAGTAGAAACGATCAGACCCGGTTGGACGAGTACTTCGACTCGGTGCGTTCGGTGGAACGCCGTCTGGAAGCCTCGATGCGTCCGCAGAAGCGCTGGATCAACGAAGGGAAATTTTCGCTCGATCGTCCCGTGGCCGGCACTCCCGCCACTCACGCGGAGCACGTACGGCTAATGCTCGACATTCTGCTTCTGGCCTTCTGGACGGATAATACGCGGATCGCGACGTTCATGTTCGGCGATGCCCAAAGCTCGCAGGATTATTCCTTTCTCCCGGGCGTGCAAGGAAACTTCCACGGCATTTCGCATCATCGCGACATTGTCAGCCAGCGCGAACAGTACGAGAAGATCATCAACTGGCACACGGAACAGCTCGCGTACTTCCTGACGCGGATGCGCTCCCTCGATGAAGGCGGTACGTCCCTGCTGGATAATTCGATGATCCTGTTCGGCGGTTCGCTGAAAGACGGGAACCGTCACATCGAGGAGAACCTTCCCATTCTGCTCGCAGGCCGCGGCAAAGGCACGCTGCGTCCGGGCCGGCGTCTGCGCGCCGCGCAGAAAACTCCGTTTTGCAATCTGCACCTCGCCATGATGCATCGCATGGGGGTAAGAGAAGAAACGTTTGGAGACAGTACAGGCGTGCTCGAAGGCCTCAGCTAAGTGGCCACGGCGGAGCTTCTTCCGCCCATGTCTCTCCACACCGCGTCCAGCACGCCGTTGATAAAGGGCACGGATTCCTCGCCGGCGAACTTGCGCGCCAATTCGAGCGCTTCATCGATCACTACCGGCGCAGGCGTGTTCTCCAGCAGCATTTCATAAATCGCCAGCCGGAGAATATTGCGGTCGACGGCGGGCATTCTGCCGATCCGCCAATGGGCGCTATGGGCGCTAATTCGCTGGTCGATCTCGGCCGTCCGGTTTGACGTCCCTTTTACCAGTTCTTCCATGAACTCATCCTTGGACGGCGTATCCTGCGCATGCTCGTCCGCCTCTAATTCGGAGGTATAGAGAGTCTGATAAAAGCTCTCAAAGGCGTCAGAAACGGCGAGTTTGGACAGATCCAGTTGATAAAGGATCTGCAAAGCGCGTTGCCGGGAGCGGTGACGGGACGGCATGCGGCTTCAGGAAGTCGTCCCACGAAGTTTGCGCAGGAGATTCGCCATTTCCACCGCGGTCATGGCGGCGTCGAACCCTTTGTTTCCGTGCTTCGCTCCGGCGCGATCGATGGCCTGCTCCACGGTATTCGTTGTCAGCACGCCGAAAGCCACGGGCACTCCCATCTGAGACGCAATGTTCCCGAGACCTTTGGCGGCTTCACCGGCGACGTAATCGAAATGCGGCGTGTCGCCGCGAATCACGGCGCTCAGGCAGATAATTCCGTCATACTGCTTCTGCTCTGCCAGCGTGCGTGCGGTAATGGGAAGCTCCCACGATCCGGGAACCCAGACGACAGTAATATCTTCGTCCTGGCAGCCGGTCCGCCGAAGCCCATCGAGAGCTCCGCCCAACAACCGGTCCGTAATGATGCTGTTGAAGCGGCTTACAACAATGGCAAAACGAAGCCCCTTGGCGTCGAGGTTTCCTTCGATGATGGAATGCGGCATGCGTTTGCGAAGCTACTTCAACAGTCTACCGCATGCGCGTCGGGCCACGGACTGACGCCAACGGCTAGAGTTTGACTTCGCCCATTTCCCCACCTTGCGCGCGGTTGCCGGTAACCACTGC
>DATLCW010000107.1:0-56068 GCA_035526195.1 Bryobacteraceae bacterium | reverse complement strand
CGCCTGCACCAGCAAAAACGACCGCTCTAAATCCGGCGGCTTTTGCACATAGCAATTCGCATGCGCCTCGTATGCCTTACGCACGTCCTCCGTATGTGAGGAACACGACAGTACGATCACCGGAATTGTCAGCAGGTGAGGATCCGCTTTGATATGAGAAAGCACCTGCAAACCGTCCATCTTCGGCATATTCAAATCCAGCAGGATCAGATTGGGACGGGGCGCGCCGGCGTAGCGGCCGCGACGGTGAAGAAAATCAAGCGCTTCCAGCCCATTCTCCACAACATGAAGAGTGTGCCGGTGTTTCGCATCCTTTAGGATCTCCCTCAACAGGAATACCGTGGCCGGATCGTCTTCCACTACCAACAGGTCAAACATGGTCTTCTCACTATTGCCGTCTTCCATCCTAAAACTTCCTCTAGAGTCTTCCACCTGATAGGGTGACACCGCTGGGACCAAGTTGTTTCGCGAGGGGGCCTGCGCAGACGCTGATTTCTTTAACGTTCCTTAACCCCCTTAACCACGATGTATCGAAAAATACCGGGCGCTCCCGTCGCGCCATAATAAGGAATCGCCAACTCCTGGACAATTGTTGCCTATCATGCCGGTCAGCGCCGCGGCGCCCCCGTCCCAACCCTAAACCCGCGCTACCTCTCCTTCCCCCTCGAGCCTGCCGCCTCCGGGATCCACGGCTGGGGCGTCTTTGCCCGCGCGCGCATCCCGCCCCACCGCAAAGTAATCGAGTACACCGGTCAAAAAATCAATCGCCGGCAGACCAGGCTGCGCTATGCGCGGCCTCTGCATTACCTTTTTACCCTGGACAACTATTGGACCATTGATGGGTCCACCGGCGGCAGCGGCGCCGAATATATCAATCATTCCTGCGACCCGAATCTCCGGACGTGGATCTGCAAGGGCCATATTCTTTACATGAGTAAGCGCTGGATTGAACCCGGCGAGGAGTTAACGGTCGATTACAAATTCGCCCGCAGCGTCCGGCGCGATGTGTGCAGCTGCGGCTCGCCGAAATGCCGGGGCTCGATCAACGTCAAATGACCCTCGCGCAAGCCGTCGCTTGCATTCACCTACCCGTTTAAGGCAATCTAATGAGTTTTCCACCTCCTTCAGGGATTCATGCGCGTACGGGTGTTATATCACGATCACTGCTTCGATGGAGCAGCGTCCGCGGCTTTCTTTAGCCGCTTCTATCGCGACACGTTTGTACCTCAGGCCCAGTTCGTCTACACGGGCATGGCGCACAAGGCGTCGCAACTTTTTGAAGACACGCTTTTCGACGGCGATGAGAACGCCATTGTCGACTTCAAATACTCACCGCACCCCAACCTCACCTGGTGGTTCGATCATCACCAGAGTGCTTTCTTAAGCGCCGAAGACGCGGCGCATTTCCGCCGCGATACGAGCGGAAAGAAGCTTTACGATCCTCATTTCAAATCCTGTACGAAGTTCATTGCTTCCGTCGCCGCCGCCAGGTGGGGCTACCATCCCACCGATCTCGGGCAACTCGTGCATTGGGCCGACATCATCGACGGGGCACAATACGCCAACGCCGGAGAAGCGGTGGGCCTCGGGTCAGCGGCCATGAAACTCACCCTGGTCATTGAAGGCTCCAAGGGCTCGGATATCGTGCAACAGATTATTTCCTGGATGATGTATGAAAGCCTCGAGGCGATCATCGCCAAACCGCAAATCCAGGAAATTTACCGCCCTCTATACGAACGGCATCTGCGCTCGGTCGAGATTATCCAGCGCAAAGCGGTCAACGACGGCGGGGTCGTCGTATTCGATCTCATCGGCGAGGATCTCGAGGGCTATAACAAATTTATTCCCTATAATCTGTTCCCCGATTCTCTCTACACCGTCTCGGTCAGCATCTCCACGTTCCGCACCAAGGTCTCCGTCGGCTCCAATCCCTGGGCTCCCAAGCCCCTCCATCACAACCTCGCCACCATCTGCGAACGCTATGGCGGCGGTGGTCATGCCAAGGTGGGAGCCATCAGCTTTGAGATCAACCAGGTGGAGCAGGCGCGCCAGGCGGCACGCGAAATCACCGCCGAGTTGCAGAGCTGACCGTCCTGCCCGGAGCCGGCACCAGCACATCGAACCACCCGATCATCATCTCTTCCCAACTCTGCTCCCCCCATCGCACTGCTTCCGCGGGGTTCGGATTGCGTGCATTGTTCCTTGAATTATCAAACTCCGCCACGCAATCCAGACGCGATCCCGCCGGCAGCAGGATCGGCGTCTCCAGATAATAATAGGGCTGCCAGTGAAAATCGTAATGCGGCACTCGCAGCACAACCTGCGAGTTGCCGCCCGGAAACACCGCCGTCACCTCGAAGGACTTTCCCCGTAAATGCATGTGCGGCCGGATCGCCGCCAGTTTCATCGGCTCCGGCACCGCCATCGAGGCCTCCACCACGTGGTTGCCGGCGTGCGGAGGAATCACGAACCAGGAATTCACCGCCCGCATCGCCACCGCCCGTTCCCTGGGCGGCTGTTTCGCGAATTTGAGCCCGATCTGCGTACGATCGCTGGCGGGCTTACCGTTCGACGTATAGTGCATCTGGAATAACAGAGACGACCCCGCGGGCACCAGCCGGGCGACGCCGGGCATCCAGATTTGTGGCGCCGCCCCGGGAGCGTATCCCGCCAGAAACTGACCGCCGTACCATCCATACTCATTGGGCGCCCGCACCGACACAATGGCGTGATGCACCACGGCCCGCGCGCTCGGCCGCACCTCCGCCATCTCCACCCATTTGTCTTCCGTAAAATTAGTGGCTACGGTGAAATACTGATAGTCCAAAACCCCCTCCGCCGGCACCTCGAAGGACTCGGGAATCGGGAACACCGCATCGGGCTTCAAAATTCGCCACCCCTCGGCGAACTCCTTCTGCCGCGGCGCCTCTTTCGGATTTCCTTCCCCGGCGCCGCTTTCAGCCCATTCGATCAGGATTTTGCGCTGCGCTTCCGTCAGCGAAAGATCGTTGCGGTAGCGCAGCACGGTCGAATCCGCATGCCAGGGAGGCATTCGTCCTGTGGCCACCGCATCCCGGATCGCCTTCGCCCAGGGCCGCGCCTGCGCGTAAGTCATCAACGGCATGGGACCCGCTTCTCCCGCCCGGTGGCACGTCTGGCAGCGCTCCATCAGCACCGCCAGCACATCCTTGTAAAAGGAGGGTGCGCTGAAGGCGGACAGACACGATACCGAAAGCACTAGCGGCAGCCGGGCGATCATGGTTCGCTCCTGATGTTTGCTAGTATCCCAAATCTTTGAGCTTCTCCAGAGACAGCCCCGGCAGCTCAATCCGCCCCAGCATTTTCTCCACATACTTCGCCACGATGTCGCACTCCAGGTTGACGCGCTCGCCCGGCCTGCGCACGCCCAGCGTCGTATGGCGAAACGTGTGCGCAACAATGGCCGCCGCCAGCACGTCCCCCTCGATCGAGGCCACCGTCAGGCTGATTCCATCAATGGCCACGGACCCCTTGTACACCAGATAGCGGCCCGCCTCCGGCGGAACACGCACCCGCAGCCACCAGTTGCCCTTGCCCAGATCGTCCAACCCCAGAAACTCGCCCGTCGCATCCACATGACCTTGCACGATGTGACCGCTGAGCCTGCCGTTCGCCGCCAGCGGCCGCTCCAGATTTACACGCGAGCCGGGCCGCAGATCCCCCAGGTTGCTGGCCCGCAGTGTCTCCGGCGCAAGATCCGCCGCGAAAGAATCGGGCCGCAAGCCGACCGCCGTCAGACACACGCCGTTCACACAGATGCTGCACCCCTCCAGCGCGTCGTGCATCACCACCTCGCAGCGGATGCGAAGCCGTGCGCCGGCCGATTCCACTTCTCCCAGCTCTTCAATAATTCCCGTGAACACCTTACGGCTTCCTCAGATACGATTCCACCGCGAATTCATCCGGCGGGATCGGATGCACCGTCACCTTGTGCAGTTGAATCGCATCGCGCCGCCGCGGCCTTCCTTTCCCCCCGGCCACCGGAAGGGATTGCATGCCGCCCAGGATCTTTGGCGCGTAGTAAAGGAATACCCGGTCCACCACTTCAGCGTCCAGCGCCGCCCAGTTCACTAAGCTGCCGGCTTCGATCATCAGCGACAGGTAATGGCGCTGCCCCAGCCATTCCACCAGGCCGCGCAGATCCGTGCGGCCATCCTTGCCATCCAGCACCACGACTTCGGCGCCGGCGCGCTCCAGCGCGCTTCTCCTCTCCCCGCTCGCCGCCGAAGTAGTCACCAGCAGCAGATCGTTGCGGCAACTGGACACCATCTTCGAGCTCACCGGTAAACGTAATTGCGAATCGAGCACGATACGCAGCAGCGGCCGGCTTCTCGGCAGCCCGGAGCGGTCGGTCAGCAGGCAGTCGTCGGCGAGCACCGTCCCGATACCGGTAAGAATGCAATCGGAAGCATGCCGCAACATTTGCACGTGCGCCCGCGCCCGTTCGCTCGTGATCCACCCCCCGTTATCAAAAGGGGCCGCGATCTTGCCGTCGAGCGTCACCGCCGATTTCAGCGTCACAAACGGACGCCCGGTCTTCATGAAATGGATGTAAGCCTCATTCAGCTTCTCCGCCGCTTTTGTATGCCGCGGATCGATTTCCACTTCCATCCCCGCCTCGCGCAGCTTCTGGAATCCCCGGCCCGCCACTTGCGGGTTCGGATCCTCCATCGCGGCAATCACTTTACGAATCCCGGCGGCGATCGCCGCATCCGCGCACGGCCCCGTGCGGCCCTGGTGGGAGCATGGCTCGAGCGTCACGTAAAGCGTGGCCCCGCGCGCCCGTTCCCCTGCTTCTTCCAATGCCACGATCTCGGCGTGCTTACGGTTCTCATACACGTGAAAGCCGCGGCCGGTCACTTCCCCCTCCCGAACGATCACCGCGCCCACCATCGGGTTGGGACTCGTCTGTCCCAGGCCCTGCTCGGCCAGCCCCAATGCTTCCGCCAGATAGTCTCGTTCCATGGCTTACAGCTTATGTTTCAAACAAAGATTGAACAAAACGTTCCGCATCGAACGGCAGCAGATCCTCCACTTTTTCTCCAACTCCGATGTAGCGGATAGGCAGGTTCAACTCCCTCGCAATCGCCACCACCACCCCGCCCTTCGCCGTGCCATCCAGCTTCGTCAGCACGATGCCCGTCACATTGCTCGTCTCGGTAAACCGCTTGGCCTGCTCCAGTCCGTTTTGACCCGTGGTGGCGTCCAATACCAGCAGCACCTCATGGGGCGCGTCCGGAATCACCTTCTTCGCCGTGCGGGTCATTTTTTCCAGCTCGGCCATCAGGTTCGCCTTGTTATGCAATCTCCCCGCCGTATCCACAATCACGTAATCCATACGGCGCGATTTCGCCGCTTGCAGCGCGTCATAGAGCACCGAGCTCGGGTCCGCTCCCGGCTGCTGCCGGATCACCTCCGTACCGGTCCGTTGGCCCCATACTTCCAACTGATCGATGGCCGCCGCGCGAAACGTGTCGGCCGCGCACAGCAGCACGCTGCGTTTCTCGCCGTGATAGCGCTGCGCCAGTTTCCCGATGGTGGTCGTTTTTCCCGCCCCGTTCACCCCCACCACCATCACCACCGCCGGCGGTTCCTTCACCAGCGGCAGCGGCCGTTCCACGGCTTGCAGCACTTCCAACAGGTGCTGCCGGATCAGGCTTCTCACTTCCCCGGCGTCCCCCGCCATCCTTCGATCCACCCGCTGGCGGATGCTTTCCAGAATTTCCGTGGCCGTGCGTACCCCGATATCGGCCGTGATGAGCGAGTATTCCAACTCCTCGAGCAGACCGGCATCGATCTCTTTCTTCCCCTGCAATGTGTCTTCAATCAACGACACAAAGCCGGTACGCGTCTTCTCGATGCCTTTCTTCAGTCTCTCGAGGAGATTCGGCTCGTCCTCTGAGCCGGAGCCAAACGGTGGGGAGCCAAACAACGATCGGATCATGTTTTTTGTGCGAAGTAAAATCTGATTGTACCAGCCCGCTTCCCGCTAATTGCTACAATTAGAACTCGTTCCTCGATGGAACAAATCGGGCGTTATCAAATTACTGGAGAACTCGGCCGGGGTGCGATGGGCGTCGTGTATCGCGCCCTCGATCCCACCATCGGCCGCACCGTCGCCATTAAAACCATTCGCCTGGCCGACGCCTCCAGCGACCAGGAGCGCCAGTTTCTCCGCGAGCGCCTCTTCCGCGAGGCACGGTCGGCGGGCATCCTTTCGCACCCCGGCATCGTCACCATTTACGACATCCAGGAAGAAGACGGGGTCTGTTACGTCTTCATGGAGTATGTGGATGGGCCCACGCTGGAGAAGCTCATGGCCGCTGATGAGCCGCTCGACAAACGGCGTGTGCTCAACATCCTCACCCAGGTCGGCGCCGCGCTCGATTACGCCCACGGCAAAGGCATCGTCCACCGCGATATCAAACCCGGCAACATCATGCTGGCTTCCAGCGGCGCCGTGAAGATCACCGACTTCGGCATTGCCCGCTTCACTTCGCAGCAAGCCACCAGCACCGGTCTTCTCCTCGGCACGCCAAGCTATATGGCTCCGGAGCAGATTGCCGATCGCGCTCTCGATGGCCGCGCCGATCAGTTCGCCCTTGCCGTGATGACCTATCAGTTGCTCACCGGCGAGCGGCCGTTCACAGGGAACACCCTGCCCTCCCTGATGTTCAAGATCGTCAACGAGGATCCCATCCCGCCCGGCCGCATCAATCCAACGCTTGGCACCGCCGCCGATATCGTGATCCGGAAAGCGCTCAGCAAAGAAGCCGGAAACCGCTATCCGAATTGCGCCGCCTTCACCAGGGCTTTAGGAAATGCCTGTGAGGCGCGGCCCGATTGGATGCCTATGCGGCAAGGCATGATCGCCAGCCTGGAGACTGTGGCTGAGCGCGTTGTAGTTCCGGCCTCGGCGCTGGATACCATCGCAGAGCCATCAGCACGGCGCTCGCCCTCCCTGCTCCGTAAATACCGCACGCCGCTCGCGTTTTTGGCCGGCTTTGGGGTAATCGCGGTGATTCTTTTTGCCGTGATGCGCCCATCGCCCCCGGTCGAACCGGTTCCGGTGGCCGCGGCGCCTGCTCCTCCTTCGCTTCCTCCTGCCGATGATGGCGTGAAGCCCTCCGCCATGGGACCGCCCGCGGCAGCCCCCGTCGAGCCGCCTGCGGAAGTGAAGGAAGCGCGCCCGCCGATGACGAAAAGTCCCGAACCGGCGGATGTGCCGGCGCGCGTGGTCACCAGTCCACCGGGCGCCAAGGTGATTTTTGACGGCCAGCCGCGCTTGATGTGTACCACTCCGTGTGAGATGACTCTCTCTTCCGGACGCCACACCCTGGCCACTATCCTCGATGGCTATCGCAGCCAGCAGCGCATCTTCCGGTTGCCCGAGGAGCGCGAACTGGTCATCCCCTTGGAGCGCGCCTTCGGCACCCTGCTCGTGCGCTCCACCCCCCCTGGCGCCGCGATTTTCATCGATGGCGTGGAACGCCGCGAGCGCACTCCGGCCCAGTTCACGCTGCCGGTGGGCCGCCATAAACTGGTAATCGCGAAAGAAGGCTTCAAGAAAGATGAACAGGACATCGAGATTAAAGACGGCGTGGTTGCCAACATCGATATGACCTGGCCGCGGTGAGGGCGCGCCTGCTTGCTATGATGGACTTGTCACTATGACCGATCTTCCGTTGGTGCCTGCTCCCGTTTCCGAAAAGGTAACGAACTCGATTCGCGTCGAGGTGTTGTCGCGGCATTCCCCCGAGAACTCGCGTCCCCTCAATGGCGAATGGGTGTTCCAGTACACGGTCCGCATCACGAATCTGGGGACGGAGTCCGTACAGCTCCTCAGCCGTCACTGGATCATCACCGACGCCGTAGAGCATGTGGAACACGTGAAAGGTCCGGGCGTAGTTGGCAAGCAGCCGGTTCTCGAGCCCGGCGAGTCATTCAAGTACTCTTCGTGGTGTCCGCTCAAAACGCCAACCGGAACCATGCATGGAACCTATCAGATGGTTCGTCCCGGCGGGGACCAGTTCGACATCGAAATCGCCCCCTTCGCGCTCAAAGCTCCCTACACGGTCCATTAACCGGCCGCACGCCGCGTCCCTCCAGTTCCTCCAACAATTGCGCCACCGCCGGAGAGTGCGGTTCTTCCGAGGGCAGCACCAGCGCCCACTCGAGATCCTCCCGGAACGCCTTGGTGCATATCGACCACTGATCGAGTTCCGGCGGCCATGGCGGCTGCGTGCCGGGGACGGGCATCTCCCACTTTCGTGAAAGCAACAACGCGTGCGCCCACGAGGGCCGTGGTCCATTCACGATGAAGTGGTTTGCCCCATGCACAAGAATTCCCAACATCGTTTTAACGCTGGCACCCCGGACAATAATACGTCGACCGTCCGCCCTGCCGGATACGCCGGATGCTCCTGCCGCAACGGAAGCACGGCTCCCCTTCCCGCCCATACACCGCGCACGAAAACCCCTCGGCTTCCTCGAACCGCCCTGGCTCGGAATACGCCAGCACCGCTGATCCAACCGCCTCCTCCACTACTTCGCGAATCGCCGTATAAAGCGCTTGAAGCTTAGGCCGCCGCAATCCAGCCAAAGGCCGCACCGGATTGACACGAGCCCGGTGCAATGCCTCGGCCGCATAAATATTTCCTAACCCCGCGATATGCTGTTGATCCATCAAGAACAGCTTGGCGGGCTTGCGGGACCGCCCGGCAACCTCCAAAAACCAAGCCAAGGTGAACTCTGGCGAAAGAGGCTCCATGCCCACGCCATCCAACACACCTTCCATCTCCGCCGCGGTGTGCAGATGCAATTTCCCCAAGGCCCGCGAATCGGCGAACACCAGCCCGCGGCCGCCGTCCAATTCCATCCAGGCCCTGGTGGAAGCCGGACGAAACCGGACATCCGGCGCCACGTAAAGCTTCCCGGTCATCCGCAAATGCACCCGCACCACCAGTCCGCCGGAAAGATGCAGCAGGATATTCTTCCCCCGCCGTATAACCGCATCGAGAACCCGCCCCGCCACCGGACCCTCCACCGCGTCCACGCTCTGCGGGCGCACGGCCGACGGCCGCTCGATATGCAGTCGCACGATGCGTGCCCCCAACGCCTCCGCCCGCAGCTTACGGCAAATGGCTTCCACTTCCGGCAGTTCAGGCATAGATCACAGAATCGTCAGTTCCACGGGAGCCCCGGCGCCGACCCCCAGGACTTTTGCAGCGTTCGCCTGCTTAAGCCCCACTTCCAGATATCCGGCGCTGCCGATGATCGCGAACGGCTCGCCGAAGCGCGCGCTGTCGTAGCTCGCAACCAGCACCGAAATGGGTTCCAGCCCCACTCGCAGCTCGAACGGGCGCTCGCCGATCTGCGGAAAACTGGCGGCGGCCAAATTGGTAATGATGTTGCCGAAATGGTCCACTTTGAGGATGGTGCCGGCCCAGGTCCGCTTGCCGGTGCGCTGCGGCGCCGCCAACGTCAGGTGTAACGCATTGTCGATCTTCTTCCCGAACCGCGCCGGGGGCACCCCTCCGACAAGATGGGCCGCCACCGGAGCAAAGACATCCCGCCCATGAAATGTTTTGCTCACGGGATGAAGAAAGTAGCGCTCGGCCGTGATCTCGCGCACCGTATGCTTTTCCCGCGAAAAGACCATGCTGAGCAACCCGTTGTCCGGCGCCACAAATGAATGTCCCCCGGCCTGCGCCAGAATGGGCCGCCGCGCACTGCCCACCCCCGGATCCACCACCACTACATGCACCGTCTTCTTCGGAAAATAGCGATACGCCTGATCGAGCACAAAAGCCCCCTCCGTCACCGCAAAAGCACTCACCTCATGAGTGATGTCAACGATCTCCGCCGTCGGCGCAATGGACAGAATGACGCCTTTCATAGTCCCTACAAAATAATCCGCAAGGCCGAAGTCGGTAGTGAGCGTAATGATGGGTCTGGGCATGCGTCTTCAACGAAACATCGATCATGCAGGATATCATGGAGACAGAAGTCTTCTTCCACGGCCATGCGGGCGCACTTTTATTTTGATCACAATGCCACCACTCCGCTCGCGGAGGAAGTGTTGGTCGCGATGAGTGCGGCTCTGCGCGACGTGTGCGGCAATGCATCGAGCATCCATCACTATGGCCAGATCGCCAGGCAGCGGCTGGAACAGGCGCGGCGGCAGGTGGCGGCGCGGATCGGCGCCGGTCCCAAGGAAATCGTGTTCCTCAGCGGCGGCACGGAGGCGGACAATCTGGCTTTGTTCGGCGCCGCGAGCGAGGGAGCACATGTCATCACGACAAAAATTGAACATCCGGCGGTCCTCAATCCGTGCACGCGAATGGAACAGGTGACGCTTGTTCCTCCCGCCTCGGATGGCACAGTCGATCCGGACCGGATTCAGGCGGCCCTGCGGCCGAACACGCGGCTGATTTCCGTGATGCATGCCAACAACGAAACAGGCGTCATCCAGCCGATTCGCGAGATCGCCCGCATCGCTCACGCCCAGGGAGCCCTGCTGCACGTCGACGGCGTACAAGCCGCCGGCAAGATATCCGTGAATGTGGACGAGCTGGGCGCCGATCTCTACTCGATCAGCGCGCACAAGCTTTACGCGCCTAAGGGAATTGGAGCGCTCTACGTCCGTCAAGGCGTAAAGCTCCGGGCCCAGATCTTCGGCGGCCATCATGAGCGGGACCGGCGGGCGGGCACGGAGAATGTTCCCGCCGCGATTGGTTTCGGCGTGGCGGCGCAGTTGCCCATCCATCACGACCGCATGGCGGAAATGCGCGACCGGTTGGAAGCCGGCATTCTGGCGCGAGTCCCCGATGTGCATGTCAACGGCAGCCGCGTCAACCGTCTGCCCAACACCACGAACCTGCGCTTCAACGGCGTGGAAGGGGAAGCGATGGTGATTGCCCTGGATCTCAGGGGCTTTGCGGTATCGAGCGGATCCGCCTGCTCGAGCGGCACCGTCGAGCCTTCCCACGTGCTGCTTGCGATGGGCCTGAGTGCTGAGGAAGCCCGTTCCAGCGTGCGATTTTCCTTAGGAGAAAGCAACACCATCGAACAGGTAGATGCGCTGATCGAAGCCGCCTCCGAGTCCGTCCGCCACCTGCGCCGCGTCTCCACTTACACCCATGCCTGAAAAGCCTATCGCCGTTGCGATGTCGGGTGGCGTGGACAGTTCCACGGTCGCGGCATTGCTGCGCCGCGAGGGCCGCCCCATCGTAGGCATGACCATGCAGTTATGGAATCAGCGCCGGCTGCCTGATATCGCGGTCGAAGGCGCCACCGGCCGTTGCTGCTCCCTCGACGATGTCTATGACGCGCGGCATGTGGCCGAAGGGCTTGGCATTCCTTATTACGTCGTCAATTTCGAAAAGCGCTTCGAGGAACAGGTGGTACGCCCGTTCGTCGATGAGTACCTCGCCGGCCGCACGCCCATCCCTTGCACGCTTTGCAACAACTTCGTGAAGTTTGACCAGTTCCTGGAATTGGCCGATGGGTTGGGCGCGGACCAGATTGCCACCGGCCACTACGCCCGCGTGCGCAAGGATGCCGCCACCGGCCGTTATCAACTGCTGCGGGCCGTCGATTCCGGCAAGGATCAGACCTACTTCCTCTGGGGCCTCACGCAGCCGCAGCTGGCGCGCACGATGTTCCCTTTGGGCGAGCTGACCAAGCCGGAGGTACGGGACCTCGCGCGCGGCTTGAAGGTGCCGGTGGCGGACAAGCACGACAGCCAGGAAATCTGCTTTGTACCGAACGGCGATTACGCCGCTTTCATTGACGCGTATTTCGAAGAACAGGGTATCCATCGCAACGCCACCCGCGGTGAGATTGTGGACGGCACAGGGCGTAAACTCGGCGAGCATGAGGGTGTGCATCACTTCACCGTAGGGCAGCGCCGCGGACTCGGCATTGCCGCCCGCGAGCCGCTATACGTGATCGCCACCATGCCGTCCGAGCAGCGCGTGGTGGTGGGCCGCAATGAAGAACTTCTGCGCGCCGAACTTACCGCCCGCGCCGTGAACTGGATTGCCGTGGAAAAGCTGGATGCTCCGCGGAGAGTCACCGTGAGGATTCGCAACCGGCATGAAGCAGCGCCCGCGACGGTCCATCCAATGGAGCAGCCGGATCGTTTCCATGTCCGTTTCGATGAGCCGCAGCGCGCCGTGACTCCGGGCCAGGCGGCCGTGCTCTACGATGGCGATCTCGTGGTCGGAGGCGGCTGGATTGATTAGATGAGCGACTTCTCCATCGATCATCTGGGCATTGCCGTACGGTCCATCGAGCAGGCGCTTACGTTCTACCGGACGCAGCTCGGGATGAGTGTGTCGTCCCGCGAGACCGTCGAGCATGAGCAAGTGCGTGTGGCCATGCTGCCCGCCGGCGCGTCGCGCCTCGAGCTGCTGGAACCCACTCAGCCCGATTCCACCATCGGCAGATTCCTCGACAAGCGCGGCGAAGGGCTGCACCATGTCGCCCTGAAGGTGCCCGACCTGGATGCCGCCGTGGCACGATTAAAGGAATCCGGCGCGCGCATCCTCAACGAGCCGCAAACCGGCGCGGGCGGTCATCTCTACGTGTTCGTCCATCCGGCGTCCACGGGCGGCGTATTGCTGGAGCTTATCCAACAGGAGCATGAATAATTTGAAGGCGGAAATCGGAATTATCGGCGGCAGCGGCCTCTATCACATGCCGGGCTTTGAAGAGCATGAGGAAGCGGTGATCGAAACGCCGTGGGGCAATCCATCGGACCATTACATCGTCGGCTCGTTATCGGGCAAAGAGGTGGCGTTTCTGGCGCGCCATGGACGCGGCCACCGCATCAGTCCCACGGAGCTGAACTTTCGCGCGAACATCTACGGGTTCAAGAAACTGGGTGTGCGGCACATCATTTCCCTAAGTGCCGTGGGATCGTTGAAAGAAGAGCACAAACCGCTCGAGTTCCTGCTCCCGGATCAGTTTTTCGACCGTACGCGCGGCCGCGTCTCCACGTTTTTCGGCGAGGGCTGCGTCGCCCATATCAGCTTCGCGGACCCTGTTTGCGAAGAGCTTTCCAAAATCGTATTCGACGCCTGCCAGCAGGCCGCCGTCCCCGCGAAACGCGGTGGAACCTATCTCTGCATGGAAGGTCCGGCGTTTTCGACCAAAGCAGAGTCAAACGTTTACCGGAGTTGGGGCATGGACGTCATCGGCATGACGAACCTTCAGGAAGCCAAGCTGGCCCGCGAGGCTGAGATCGGCTACGTGACGGTGGCGATGGTGACCGACTACGATTGCTGGCATCCGGATCACGATGCCGTAACCGTGACGGACATTATCACGAATCTCACACAGAACGCCGGTAACGCCGCCAAGGTGGTTCGCATGGCGGTGGCCAACATACCGGCGGGCCTGACATGTAAGTGCCATTCCGCCCTGTCGCACGCTATCATTACGGATCGCAAGGCAATCCCCGAAGGGGCGCGCAAGAAGCTGGAGCTGTTGATTGGAAAATATCTCGCCTGACGACCTGGCGCTTGAATTACTGAACCAATGTCTGCGCGGCAATGACTATTCGAGTGAGTTGCTGCAGACGCTGCTGCGCATGGCGCTGAGCCCGGATACCGCCGAGGCGCATCGCGCGAGCCACGCCTTGTTCCGCACGGTGGTGGAGAAACTCGGCGACCTGTTCGAGCCCTGCCTCTGCGATTGCTATGCGGCGCTGTTCAGCGAGACCATTTCGCGGGCCATGCCCGCCCTTCCCAAGCAGGAGTTGCTCGAGCGCTACCGGCGGGTTCGTATGCCGCGCCGCATGAAGGACGATGCGCAGCCGAAGCGCGTCTTTGTACTCTCCCGGATAACCTTGGGAGCGGACATCGCCATTACCAGCGTGGTGCTGGAGGCCGCAAAGCGGCGGTTCCCCAAGGCGGAGATTTACTTCGTAGGTCCGCCGAAGAACTACGAATTGTTTGCGGCTGATCCGCACATCCGGCATCTCGCCTCGCCCTATTTGCGCGAGGGATCGCTGGCCGAACGGTTGGGCGTATTTCCCCGGCTCAAGAATGCGCTATGGGCCAGCGATGCGATCGTCATCGACCCCGACTCGCGGCTCACGCAGCTTGGTCTGCTGCCGGTTTGTCCCGAGCAGAACTACTACTTCATGGAGAGCCGCAGCTATGGCGGCTACGCCAACGAATCGCTGACCACGTTAACTCAGCGATGGCTGCGGGAGACTTTCGGCGTCGAGGATGCCCAGCCTTTTGTCGATCCGGTTTCCTCAGCCGGCCCGGCGGCAATTACGGTCAGCCTGGGCGTGGGGGAGAATCCGGCGAAGCGGATCGGCGGATCGTTCGAGCGCGAACTGCTGCGGCAACTGGCGTCCGGCGGACACAGTGTGCTGGTGGATCGCGGGGGCACCGCGGAGGAGGCGGCGCGGGTGGATCGAGCCATCGAGGGCCTTCCGAATGTGCGCACATGGACCGGACCCTTTGCGCCTTTCGCCGCTTCCATCTCGCACTCTTCGCTTTATTGCGGATACGATTCGGCGGGACAGCATGCCGCCGCGGCGTGTGCCGTGCCGCAACTCACGATCTTCGCCGGAGCGCCGTCGGCGCGCTTCAAGGCGCGGTGGAAACCGACCGGCCCGGCGCGCTGCGAGATCATCGTTGCCGGACCCGCCGGGCCGGACGAGATCCTCAGCCGCACTAGATCCGCGCTGGTCAATCTGCTAAATTTAAACTCGATCACGTTGTAACGAAGCAGGTTTGACCTAAAAGCTGCCAATGAAGGTTCGGCTTCCGCGGAATGAGTTGTTCGGAGACACAGGAGACTCGACCATAGAAACGGTGGAGTCCGGGATCGCGTTATACGACATCCACCAGCACGCGGATCGTGTCTTTCGGATGCTGCTGCCGCTGCAGTGTCTGCTGTTGATGGGGGCCAGCGTCGTGCGCGGCGGGTGGCTGCCGATGACGGTGGCGGCGGCGGTTGTATGCGCCATGGCGTTCGCGGCGATGTGGCTTTGTCCGTTGACGGCGCGTGCGCGCTGCCTGGTGGCCGTTGGAGTGCAACTGCTCAACCTGGTTTTTGCACTGCTCGGAGGAACTCTGGGCGAGGCGGGGATGCTGTACAGCGCCGGCCTCCTGGCGCTGGCTGTCTATCGGGATCCGCGGGTGATCTGGCAGGGCGCGGTAGCTTTCCTGCTTCCGTTCTCCATCCTGCTGCTGACCCGGGGTTCTCCGGAAGGGCCGTTGCTGCTTGGCGCCGGGTTGCTCGAGGCCGGCGGTTTCGCGGCTCTCGCCGCCGTTCTTCGTCAGCTCACGCTGGAGGGATTTGCGCAAAGGAAGACGATCGCCAGCCGCGACCTGAGCCTGGTCGAAGCACAACGACAGGTGGAGCGCGCCTCCCAGGCAAAGCACGAGTTCATGGCCAACATGAGCCATGAGTTCCGCACACCGATGAACGGCGTGATCGGGATGAGCCACCTGCTGCTCGAAACGCGGCTCACGGTGGAACAGCGGGAACTGGCGGAAACGCTGGAGCGCTCGACCAAGACTCTGCTGGGCGTGATCAACGAAGTGCTCGACTTCTCCGATCTGGAGGCCGGTAAACTGGAGTTCGCTCACAAGCCTTATGAATTCCGGGCTCCGTTTGAAGACGTGCTCGAATTGTTGGGTCCGATGGCCGAAGGCAAAGGCCTCGAATTACTATGCGACCTCGACTCGCGCATTCCCCTGCACGTGCTGGGGGACGCCCGCCGGCTGCGGCAGGTGCTGATCAACCTGGTGGGCAACGCGTTGAAGTTCACCATGTATGGGCATATTCTGATTACCGCCAGCCTGGAAGAGGAGCAAGACCGCAGCGTGGTGGTGCGGGTGGATGTGGTGGACACCGGTCCAGGCATTGCCGCGGAACAACAGGAACGGTTGTTCCAGCCTTTTTCGCAAGGCGGCGGCGAAGTTGTCCGCAAGTATGGCGGAACCGGACTGGGCCTCGCCATCTGTAAGCGGCTTACGGAGATGATGGGCGGCGAGATTGGAGCCCGAAGCATCCCCGGCAAGAGCGCCCGCTTCTGGTTTACGATGCGCTGTGACCGGCTGCCAAGCGGCGAGACGTTTTTCGACCCCGGCGAACTGGCGGGCAAACGGGTGATGGTTTTATGCCACTACTCTTTTGCGGCTACGGTGATCGCGAGCCAACTGCGGCAGTGCGGCATCGATTCCTTCGCGGCCTTCAGCGCCGAAATGGCAGTGGCGGAGCTGGCACGCTCGCAGCAGTTGGGACATCCCTACCACGCGGCGCTGATTGACGGCCAAGCCGCATCCTGGCTCGACCGGCTGAGTAAGGTTCAGGCCGTACCCTGCATCCGGGTGCTGCCCTTCGGAAAAATGGCGGATGAGGACAATCGCGTCACCGAGCGGTTCGCCGGAGTAATCATTAAGCCGGTGCGCACGCGCCAGCTTGTGGCCGTGCTGCGGCAAGTGATCACTTCCGGCCGCACGGTGCAAAATTCGGTGGACGCGGAAGCGCCGGCGTTTCCCCGCGGCAAGTTGATTCTTCTGGTCGAAGACAACGCCATTAACCAGCGGGTGGCGATGCGCCTGCTGGAGAGGATGGGCTACGAAGTGGATGTGGCTGCGAACGGG
This sequence comes from Bryobacteraceae bacterium, assembly GCA_035526195.1. GTDB lineage: Bacteria > Acidobacteriota > Terriglobia > Bryobacterales > Bryobacteraceae > CADEFT01. The sequence continues at coordinate 39,392 of DATLCW010000107.1, read as the reverse complement.
AAAGCGGCATTGGAAGCACTACGGCAACGCACCTATTCAGTAGTGCTCATGGATTGCCAGATGCCGGAGATGGACGGGTTTGAAGCGACCCGGCATATTCGCGCGATGAGCGGGACATTGTCGCGGGTTCCGATCATCGCGATGACGGCATACGCCATGGAGGGGGATCGGGAACGATGCCTCGCCGCCGGCATGGATGACTACCTGAGCAAGCCGGTGGATGTCGAGATCTTGCGGGCGTTGCTGGATCGTTGGGTGAAGCCGCGGGCTACCTTCCCATCCAGCCTCCATCCACCACGAGGATAGATCCCGATACGTAGTCCGAAGCGCGGGACGCAAGGAATACGATCGCCCCCATAAAGTCTTCCGGTTCGCCCCAACGGCCGGCGGGGATCCGGGAGAGGATGGCCGGGTTGCGGACCGGATCGGCGCGCAGAGCGATGGTGTTATCGGTAGAGATGTACCCCGGGGCAATCGCGTTGACCTGCACGCCGCGTCCCGCCCACTCATTTGCGAGCGCCTTGGCGAGCTGTCCAATGGCTCCCTTGCTGGCTGCATAGCCGGGCACGGTGATGCCTCCCTGAAAGGTAAGCAGCGACGCGGTGAAGATGATCTTGCCGGAGCCGCGCTCCACCATATGCCTGCCGATTTCCCGGCTCACCATCCATTGCGAGTTGAGGTTGATTTCGATCACCTCGTCCCAGTATTCGTCGGGATGTTCGGCGGCGGGCTTGCGGAGGATGGTCCCGGCATTGTTGACCAGGATATCGATCACCGGATGTTCGGCGTTCACCTGGCCGCAGAAAGACCGTACCGCCGCGCGGTCTTTGAAGTCGCAGGTGTAGGGAACAAATCTGCGGCCGAGCGCGGTCACTCCTTTTCCGATGTCACCGCCGCCGGCCTCGAGCGAGCGGGAGACGCCGATGATGTCGGCGCCGGCCTCGGCGAGCGCCAGCGCCATAGCCTTTCCGATGCCGCGCCGGCAGCCCGTGACCAACGCGGTCTTGCCATCAAGACGGAAGAGATCCATTACAGACATCAGTCGCACCTCACGAGAATCTTCATCACTTCCCCGCCCCGTTGCATCTCGTCGAAGGCGGCGTTGATATCTTCCATCGGCACCGTCCGGGTGACGATCCGGGCGAGAGGAAAGGCGTGGATGGAGGCGAGATGGATCGCTTTGTCGAAATCCTCCGCTTCATAGACGCGGGCTCCGATCAGCCGCAACTCGCGCCAGAAGAAACGGAAGAGATCGACTTTGGGAGGCTGGGCGTGGATGGCGACCATCACGATACGCCCCCGGGTGCGCGGGAGTTTGGTCATCATCTCCGCGGCCGCGGCCGATCCCGACACTTCGAAGACGACATCGGCGCCGGCGGCGCCAGTCTCTTTCTCGACCAGAGCGGGGAGGTCGATTTCCGATGGGTTGACGGCGGGTATCCCCAGTTCGGCGGCGAGTTTCAGACGGAAGGGATTGATCTCGGAGATCAGGACATTGGCGCCCTCGGCTTTCGCCACCAGCGCGACCAGCAGGCCGATCGGTCCGCCGCCCAGCACCACGCAATAATCGCCGGCTTTCACTTCGCCAAGACGCACATCATGGCAGGCGACGGCGATGGGCTCAATGAGGGCGGCCTGTTCCAAGGTGAGGTTATCGGGCAAGCGGTGGAGCGTGCGCGCGGGAACGGTCCAGAGCGACTGCATGGCTCCGGGCACATCGATGCCGATGAACTTGAGCTTTTGGCAGATGTGGCTATGACCCGCTTGGCAGGCCGGGCACTCTCCGCAGTAATCGAGGGGACGGACATTGACGCGGTCGCCCGATTTCCAAGCCGTTACGCCGGGGCCGATGGCGGCGATGGTACCGGACATCTCATGTCCGATGACTTGCGGCATTTTTACCCGATGGTCCATGTGGCCGTGATAGATGTGGAGGTCGGTACCGCAGATGCCGCAGTGGGAGACACGGATCTGGACCTCTCCGGCGGCGGGCTCGATGGGGCGGCATTCGCCGATGCGCATGCTGTGTTTTTCCGCGTAGTAGGCAGCTTTCATATGGAACGTACAGCTTACCGGTTAGCGGGTGCGGCATTCAACCACCAGCGCAGTGTACAGTTGATGAAGGAACATGAGTTCCACTACCGAGGAGCATATGCCACGTAAGACGGAAAAAGAAGACAGCGCGATTGTGAGTGCCGCCAAGGCCATAGGGAGCGCGGCGGGCAAGGTGGCTGCGCTCGCCGGCGCCACGCCCGAAGCGCCGGCGCCGGATGGGTCAAAGCCGGTCAAAGAGAAGCGGGGCAAGTTCCCCAAGTCGAACAAGTCGCGGCTGCCGCGGCGGGAAAAGAAGGCAAAGCAGAAAAGCCTGGGGGCTCGCAGCGCGGGCTAGTCCGCGGGGTGCGGGACATGACAGGCGTCGCAACTGTTGTTCGCTTTTCTGGCGTCGTGACACGCCTGGCAGGACGACATGGCGATCGACTTCACCTTCGATAGAACCGGCTGCGTGCTGACGTCGCCGTGACAGGCTACGCATTCAATGCGGGCCTTGGCATGATGGCGGCGGTGGGAGAAATAGACGAAGTCGGGAAGGCGGTAGAGAGAGACCCACTCGATGGGTTTCTTCTCTTTGTGATGCCGCGCGAGGGCAGCGATGGCGGTGCTGTCCTTTTTGACGGCGATGTGGCAGCGCATGCACAAATCGACGGAAGGCATGCCGGCTGCACTGGCGGTGGCCGCGGTCTGATGGCATTCGAGGCATTTGAGTCCCACGCCGCTGTGCAATTGATGGCTGAAAGGAAGCGGCTGTGCGGGCGTGGCGCCTACCGGAGGCTTCGGCTCTTTTTGTGCGGCCATGAGGCCCGCAAGCATCAGGGATAGGAGCAGTCGAAGGGTCATGGGAGTGCAAACGCCACGAAGGAATCACCCGCGGGGCTCTTCCAGCGCCCGCCGCCGACGGCGACGGCGACGTACTGCTTGCCCGCGATCTCATAGGTGCAGGGGGTCGCGTAAGCTCCCGTTTCGAGCTGGGTCTCCCAAACCACTTTGCCGTTCCGGGAGTCAAACGCGCGGAACTTATGGTCCTGGGTAGCGCCGATAAATACGAGGTCTCCAGCGGTGGCGATGGATCCGCCGAAGTTGGTGGTGCCGGTGGGCTTGATGCCGCGCGCGGTAAGCTCGGGATGCTCTCCAAAAGAGATCCGCCAACGGAAATCGCCGGTGTTGAGGTCGACGGCGGTGAACCAGCCCCACGGAGGTTTGATAGCGGGATACTCTTCTTCGTCGAGCAGTTGCGTATAGCCCTGAAAGTCAAAGGTGTAGCCGGCGCCGGGAGCGGCCTTTTTCATCGTCATCCAATAGACATTCTCGTTGGAGTTTACGAAGAGAACTCCCTTTGCGGGATCAATGGAGCCGCCGCCCCAATTGGCTCCGCCATTGAATCCCGGCAGGATGAGGGTGCCCTGCACGCTGGGAGGAAGATAGATCTCGCCGGCACGTAGTTTCCGGTAGCGCTCGAGGAGGTAGGCGCGCTTAGCGGGAGTGAGATCGGCGATGTCTTCTTCCAACAGACGCTGGCGGCTGAGGGGTGGAGGCTTCAAGGGAAACGGCTGGGTACGCGACAGGATTTCGCCGGGCACATCGGAAGGGGGCACCGGCCGCTCTTCGATGGGAAACAGAGGCTTGCCGGTGACGCGGTCAAACACGAAAACGAAGCCCATCTTCGATACCTGCACAAGGGCGTCAATGGATTTGCCATCGCGGCGAAGAGTGACCAGGGAAGGGGCGGTTGCCAGATCGTAGTCCCACACGTCGTGGTGGACCACCTGATAGTGCCACGCGCGTTTGCCCGTATTGGCATCGAGCGCGACGACGGAGTTGCCGAAGAGGTTGTCGCCGATGCGGTCGCCGCCCCAGAAGTCGAAGGTGGGGGAGCCTGTGGCGAGAAATACGAGGCCGCGCCTGGAGTCAACGGTGAGGCCACCCCAGACATTGGTGCCGCCGGAATATTTCCAGGAATCCTTAGACCATGTCTCATAGCCGAATTCCCCGGGGTGCGGGATGGTGTGGAAGATCCATTTCTGCTTTCCCGTGCGCACGTCGAAGGCTCTGACATGGCCGGGGGCGGAGAGGCGGGGACCTTCGCCGGTGGTGGAGCCGAGGATGAGCAAATCGTGATAGACGACGCCGGGAGTGGTGACGTAGTAGGCAAGGCCGGTGATGTCGCGATCCAGGCCGCGGGTCAGATCCACTTGTCCGTTGTCACCGAACGGCGCCGCCGGCTTCCCGGTGTTGGCATCGAGCGACACGAGACGGGCGCGGTAGGTAAAGAAGATTCGCTTCTCTTTTCCATGGGACCAGTAAGTGACACCGCGGCTGACGCCGCGCGGCTTGTCATCATCGATTCCGTCAAAAGGATCATAGCTCCAAAGCTTTTCGCCGGTGGCGGCGCGCAGGGCGATCACCTTCGCCTGGGCGCTGGTGACGTACATAATTCCGTCGATGACGATAGGAGTACACTGGATCTGGGTAGCCGGGCGATCGGTTTTGTCGCCGGTGTGAAATGTCCAGACGGGTTTGAGATTTCGGGCATTGCCCGTGTTGATTTGCTTGAGGGGGGAATACCGGCTGGTGCCGGCGTCTCCGCCGTAGACCGGCCAATCAGCGGCGTTGAGGGCCGCTGCCAGGGAAAGCACCAAACTTAACATTCAGCTTATTGTTCTACATGTGAGCGGGCGCCCGCAATGTCACGCCGTGCGGCGGTTGAAGAAGCGATTTGCGGTGCCGAAGAGGATGTGATGCTTGTCTGAGGCGCTGAGGAAACCGGCATGGTCGCGAATCAATGCCACCGATGCCGCGTAAGTGTGCGGCTTCTGCACCTGGTAGGGGCAGTCGGTTTCCCACATGCAGCGATCGGGACCGAAGGCTGTGACCACTCGCCTGATGAGCGGCAGCAGATCGGTGTAAGGCTCGCGTTTGGCTCCGAGCGCGTAGAATGCGCCGATCTTGAGCATCAGCCGCTTGTGACGGGCCATGGCGCAGAGCGCGGCAACGTCTTTTTCTTCAATTCCGCCGGTTGCCCCGATGCGGCAAATGTGATCGATGATCACGGGCGCCTCGGGGTGCTTTGTGCACATGCGGTCCAGTTTCGGGAGGTCGTTTGGGCCGATGAGGAAGCTTAAGGCGAGATTGTGGCGGGCAGCGGCGGTGAACATCTTTCCGTAGCCCGGATGATCGAGCCACTGGACTCCCGCGCCGGCCCGGGTCTGACGGCCGCGCAAACGGAAGGCGTAGACGCCGCCCTTTGCCAAGTCAACCATGGCGGCATCGGGACTGGGAAGAGAAGCCTCGGAGAACGCGGGCACGATGCCGGTGCCCACAAAAGTTTCGGGATTTTTGCGGATCACATCCAGCATGTAGCGGTGATCCAATCCATATCCCGTCATCTGCACAAGATTGATTTTGGCGACGCCCGCGGGGCGGGCATGTTTCAGCAACTCTTCGGCGGTGAAGCTGGGGATCAACAAACTCCTGGGGTTAATCCCCGGCGCCAGCGGATAGGTGTCAGTGTCTGAGCTCCAGACGTGGACGTGGGCATCGAAAACCGGCGGCGGAGATTGAACGAGAGCCGCGAATGCCGCGAGCGATTGCCGGCGTGTGAGTTTGGGCATGATCTATCGGGTGACGGACCAGACAGTCCCGCTGTACTCAGCGACGGCCAGAGCCAGTTTGTCCTGCGCGACAGCGAGGCCGATATCGCGGGGGCGCATTTCGGCTATCGTGCGCGAGGCGCCCGGAAAGGTGAGGATGGATTTGGGCAGACCTTGGGGTTTGCCTTCGGCAGAGATGCCCAGAGCCCACACTCCTAACGTGCCGCCCTGATCGGACAGGAAGTACAACCATTTGCCATTGGGCGACCATTCGGGTTGGGAAGTGTTGCTCGTGTCCGGAAGGAGGTAGGTCCACTCGCGCTCGTTTTCGATCGCCTTTGCAGAGACAGGGGCGACGGCCAGGCGGGAGCGATGGGGAGCGAACGGGACTGGGAAAGCGATCCAGCGTCCATCGGGAGAGAGGCGCGCATCGGCGAGAGATAAATTGAGCGTTGGATGGCGCAGCAGTACGGTACGCTGCTTCGTAGAGAGATTCATGAGGCCCACAGTGCCGGGCGGCTCGCGATGGAAATAGAGCACGGCTTCGGCATTTGAGGTCCATTGGAAGGATCCCTGACCGACGTTCTCTTCGCGGATTGAGACCGGTTTGCCCCCGTCGAAGGTGGATTGGAAGATGGTCACTTTTTCGCCATCGTGGGCGTCGTAGAGGAGCTTAGAGCCATCGGGCGAGAGAGCCGGCATGTGCTCGCGCAAGGGTCCGCTGGTGATGGCTTTTTCGGTTCCCGAGACGAGATCCTTCACCCAGACTTCAAAGTTGCCTCCGCGGCTGGTTTCCCAGGCGATTTTTCTGCCGTCGCGCGAGAGGCTTGGTCTTTGATCGATGGAAGGATCGCTGGTGAGGCGTGTTAGCGGGCCTTTGGGCGCGGCGGTGTTGGCATCAAGGGGGAGGGTCCAGACGTCGATGTTCTGGGTACGGCTGGCGAACAGCACGCTGCCGTCAGGACCCAGTGCAGGACTGCGCTGGTCGCTTTCGGCGGAGGTTAAGCGCTGGGGTGCGCCGTCCACCCGCCACGGGTTGGGGGCCAGATGGAGGGTCCAGAGGCGGGAATTTTCTCCGGTTTTGGCTGTGAATACGATTTCCGCTCCGGAGGGTAACCAGAGATCGGGGCTGGGGTCGCCGTCGAGGCGATGTTGCTTGAGCAGCTTCGCGGCGCCCAGTGGGACGGGCTCGCCGCCTTCCGCGGGGCTCACCCACCAATCACAGCTTTGGGAGGAGGCGTCTTTACAACCGTTGAAGATCAGGTGTTTTCCGTCCGGTGACCAGACGGGATTGTTTGCGGAGTGGAAGGCAGGGTGAAGCGGACGGGCGAGGCCTCCGTCGAGATCGCGGACGAATATGCTGGTGGAATTGGCCGCGGTCCAGTAGGCGATGCGGCGGCCGTCGGGAGAGAACCGCGGCCGGCGTCCGGCTTCGGCGAAGAGGCGAGGCTTGCCGCCTTTGACGGGGATCAGGTAGATGCCTCCGCCGTTGGCTTCGCTACGGTAGGCCAGAGTGCGTCCGCCGGGAGAGAATGCCGGCTCGTGATTGTCATGAGAGCCGGAGGTGAGCTGACGGGCCTCGCCACCGGCATACGGACGGATCCAGAGTTGCAGCACGGTTGAGCCTGTCCGAGCGAAGGCGAGCCAGCGTCTGCCGGCGGAAACAGCCGGGTCGATGGCGGGCCCAGATTCGAGAAGGGACGGCGTTTGCGCAGAGAGTGCCGTAAAGGATATGGCGAGCAAAAGGAAATGCTTGGAATGCATTGGCGTTGGGCGTCAGGCCAATGCGGACAACAAGCGGGTGATATCTTCCATATTGTTGTAAAGGGCGGGTGAGATGCGGACACGATTGGCGCCCGTTGTAGTGACCTGGATATTGGCCTTTCGAAGCTTAGCGGCGGTGGCCTTGAGGTCTTTGGCCTGCACTACCACGATGGAGCTGGCGGCATCCATGGGCGTGATGAGTTTATAGCCCAACGAGGGAAGCTCCTTTTTCAACCGGTCGCACATGGCTTTCGTGTAAGCGTAAATGTTGTTGACCCCAACGGCCAGGATGCGTTTCAGCGCCTCGGAGTGGCCGGCATAGGCGACATAACTCACGTTACCGGGCTCGTAGCGGCCGGCATCGTCCTGCGGGATGTAGGGGAACTCTTCGGCGGCGGGATCCTTTTGCGGCACCCAGGGGGCGTAATTGAAATGGACATAACCGGGGTAGCTGAGATCTTTGACGGCAGAGCCCTGGCATTCTTCCTTTACGTACAGGTAGCCGGAGCCGCGCGCGCCCTGCAGCCATTTATAGTTCGAGCAGGCGGCGAAATCGATTCCCAGCGCCTTGACGTCAACGGGCACGCTGCCGACGGCCTGAATGATGTCCGCGTAAAGGTAGGCTCCATGGGCATGGGCAAGGTTGCTGAGCGCCTTGGCGTCTTCGACCCAGCCGTTCACGTTGGAGACGAGAGTGATCGATACCAGCTTGGTCTTCTTGTCGATCACTTTTTCCATGTCGCGGAGATCGATACGCCAGTCGCGGTGCTTTACGATGCGTACGTCCATGCCCGCCTTGCGGCGTCCGATGTAGTCATGCACGGAACCGGCGTAGTGAAGATCATTGGTGACGAGATTGCCGCCGGATTCCTGAATTCTCAGGCCGTTCACGACGGCCGCCTCGCCGGCTTTCGTGCAGATGACGAAGGCGATTTCGGAGGGCTTGGCATTGATCAGCTTCGCGAAGAGAGTCCGGGCGTCGCGCACGGATTCGCTCGCATATTGGCCGCGGCCCTCGCCGGGTCCGTACATGTGGAAGTCCATGTAGCGGCGCATGCCGTCGGCCACATACGTGGGCAATGGCATGTTGGCGGCCGCGTCAATATAGACTTCCCGAGTGGCGCGGGGGAACTCTTTGCGGAATGACTGGAAGTCAGGAGGTGCAGTGGAAGCGGCGAAACTGGATACACCGATTGCGGCCGAGCTGAGCAATTGGCGGCGGTTGATGGGCATCGGAACCTTCCTTTGGACTCTCATTTTAACTGAAATCACCGCTTACGGAAGGTTCGGGAGCCATGAATTGAAGCTGTGAACCTCGTCTATGCTCTGTTGGATCGCCGCTAGAATGTCTCCGTGGCTTTGGTTTGTAGCGGGGTTTGGCGGGGCTTCCGCGGGCGGCTGAGCCTCTGTTTGATTCCGGGCGATGGCGCTTTCGCGGGTCAGGCGATGGTTCTGAAGCGCTGTGAACTGCTTATAGGCTCTGTGGTAGATGCGGTCGTGGGCGATTTTGTAGCGGACCAGGCCCACATGGCCCGGCGGTAGATGGCTTCGTCCTCTGTGATGAGCGGGTCGCCATTGGCTTTGACGTAGAGTTCGGATTCGAGTTTGGCGACGCGGCGGAGATTCCAGGCGGCGTCAGCCATCTGATCGAAGAAGGTGTGTTCGGCTGCGTCTTTGGGTTGGAAGCTTTTCAGGAGACCGGCAAGGAAGACGGTGAATTCTTCTTTTTCTTCGGGGCGGATGATGAGGTGGCGGGAGGAGAGTCCGTGCTTGACGCCGTTTTGGGCGACGCGGGCTTTTCCTTGGTCTGTTTTGGGGTCAGTGGATTTCGAGGCGTTATGGCGGTTGGCGTCGATGCGGGCCTGGGATGCGGTTTGCGGCATGGGGTTCCTTTCGCGGTTGGGAAGCCTTGCCGAACGGCTGGCTTCGGGGCGAGAGACTTACGGCGTGCTCCCGCTGTCTGGGGCGAGGGTACCATGCGGTTTTTGCGGGGTTGGCAGCCTTAATTTTTAACGAGCTGATTTTAATGGGGATGTTCGGTTATCGGGACCGTGAACGGCCATGGCGCCCTCCTGCGGTGGATATACGGGGGGATTTGCGAGGGCTGAGAAGGTTAAACCGTGCAGAGCGCGTGACGTGGTGACGGCATCACGTGTCAATATTGACGGCCGGTATGGAACATCGAAAGAGGGTGTAAAGCAGCTGACCAAGGCGATTCTGGAGCGAGCTGCGTTCGCGCATCCGGGCTACGAGAAACACGACCCGGCGGTTTACTGGTTTCGATGAGCGCCCCGATCGTCTATCTGGACGCCCCAGTAAGTGTGAACCGTTTTCTCTTCCCGGTGGACGGTTCACGCCTTTCCCCTCTCAATCCGCTAGCAGCCGCCCGCCCGCCGCCGAGTGCCCTCGTAGGCCTTCTAATAAGATTCGTTCCCGCTCAAACGGCGGCTTTGAAGCGAGCGGCCTAGTGATAAGGAGAGGTCGATGGACACCTCCTGCGGGGGCCGCTTAAATGGCTCGGTGCGGTGATACATGCTCAACGGGGATTTGCCAGCGACCTGCCGCCAGGAACTGGACGGGGCGTGGAGAGCGCGCAGCAGCCATTGATGATGCGGGCGGGAATGAGCGGCATCATCACCAACTACTACCAGGGAGACCCGAAGTTCATCCAATAGCTCCTCTACATCGGACGCGGATTGGACTCGTGAAACATAATTAATTCCCATCCACGTGCTATTAGCGAGCATTTTGGAAGCTCGAAGAACATAAGAGGCGGGGCGTTTTTCCTGTAGAGCCATCTCGGCAACAAAGGCGCCTTCTCCGGATGCACCAAAGGAAACCAGAACCGTACCCTCTTTCCCATTCAGCAGAGCTTGCGCCTGGGAGGCGGTCTCGCGGTAGCCCTTGGGGGTTCCAGAATTCATACTCGGGAGTAGCACGAGTGTTAAAAGCGCCGTGGCGGCAACGAGTAGAGTGCGGGAAAAATTTCGGCGATGGAGAATCCACCAAAACCAAGGCGTTGCCAGCATAACCAACGCTGGCACGCAGGTCAAAAAGTAGCGTTGTTCGAAGATCGGATAAAAGACGCAGTGGAAAGTGCATAAGGAAAGAAGGAGCGCAGTCATTGATGTAACCCATTTTTTGCCAGGAGCCTTCCCGAGCAGGACAAGCGTAACCCCGGCGACCGCGAAGATTGTGAGCGGAATGCCTGCCGAGCGGAGGACTGCGTACGTGTTGATCAAGAGAAGATGCCATCGCTCCGAGGCGGAGGGCCATGGTTCAGCGGCATACAGCACGCGTCCCCAATTGAAGGCGTACCAGGGACCGGCAAAGAGAGTCACTATGGGCAGAGGGAGCCAGAATTTCCAATCCTTAAGCAAGCGAATACGCCGCGTCAGCAGCAGAGCAAAAAGGGGCAAAAGCGCCAGACAAAGGGCATTGTATTTCGTCAGAATCGCCGCGGATGCGATGATTCCGAATCTGACCGAGTCCCGCCAATCACCGGATTCAAGGAACGCTCCAAAATACCAAGCCGAGGCGAAACAGAGCAGCGCTACCATGAGGTCCATATTCACGAAGCCTACGCACGCCCACAGAACTGGATTGGCAAGGAAGAAGAGGGCCGCGAGAAGGCCTATTGTCCGGCCGAGACGGCTGGCGAAACGGTAAACAAGAAACGCGCAGGATGACGAAAGCAATGTCATCAACAGCATCACGCTCCACCGGGCCGGAGGAAGGACCATCGTCCAGGCTGACTCCACGAAGTGAAATAGCGGTGGCCAGATCCCAAACGCGACCTTAGGATAGGAGAGGTAGTACCTTTCCGCGTATGCCATTGGATTCTGTACTTTCAACTCGAGCGCGTAATCCCGGATGCGAAGTCCAGTCATGAAATGGGCAGCTTCATCGTCGTTTGAATCGAACTCTCGAATAAAGGCGTTGTTGAACAGCTGTAAACCGAGAGTTATTGTGAGGAACAAGGCGAAGAAGTGCACATCTTCCCCGGCAAAGGTAGGGAAGAAGCGCCGGAGAGAGGATCGGGAGCATCGCATCCGGGTGGAGATATACTCGCGAACCGGAGTGGGTGCTGTTTCAGTATACATGCGGAATCTCCCAATTTCGGGTGGATCATCGGAGCTTACTTCAAGCCTGCCTATAGAAGAACTGGCTTGGTTCGGGCTGGACTTGAAATCAAAACCGTGCGCACGTACAGCTCAATTGACTCACGAAAGGCCGTGAGAATCGACCGCACACGAAAGAACTGAGGTCGGCCGTACAACCTTGGAAAATGGTGCGCACCGACCTCGGCAACACTGCATCCCGAGGTTTCAATCTTTCGAACGGGTTCCACGCAAATCGATCCGCTGGTTGAGGTGAGTGGAATATCCTTCAGTAGGGAACGGCGAATCAAGCGGAAGTCACAATCGACATCGCGCAGGCGTATCCGGAACAACGATCGCGCGAAAATATTATAGAGTTTACCAATACAGATGCGGTGCCATGGGTCATTCCGCGCCAGTTTATACCCGTTCCCAAGGCTGACTTCGGTGTCGACTTGCTTAAGCAGTTCAGGTAGCTCGCCGACGTCGTACTGTCCATCGCCATCTATGTAGAACACCCATTCTTTCTCAGCTGCTGCGAAGCCTGTTCGGAGCGCCCGCCCGTACCCTCGGTTTTCCGGGTGGGTGACCACTCTCCTCCGCGGCCCGTATTGGAGCGCAAGCGCGGCCAACACGGCGCCAGTATTATCGTGGCTGCCGTCGTTCACCACTATGACCTCGAAATCATCAGCACAGTCCTGAAGAACTTCGAAGGTCTTGGCGATGAGCCCTGGCAAAGAAGGCGCATCATTGTAGGCTGGAAAGAATGCAGTCAGACTGGCAATGTGAATCACACGTTTCACCTTTCGGACATCCTCGCTGATGAGGAAGGCTAAAACCCCGGTCTCCTGGTCACGAGATCCTCTGGACAGTTAAACAGGACCCGATGGCCACTTGATTAGCGTGCTGAGTATTTCGAGCGTGCGTGAGTATTCGTTTGTGTGTCGCGAACGATCAGTCGAAGCGTAGAGTCTCCCAGACTGATGGTTCAAAAAGTTGGCTCACGGCATGATGAGGTGGCTTCATATTTCCTCCGAACTTGGCAATTACTTGACGCCCGCCCTTGAGGCAGGTCTATCTGGATCGAGAGTATCACCCAGTACGATTTCAGAGCAGCTAGTATTAATGACAGGCGATTCCCGCACCCAGCTCCAAGCCCATGTTGCGTCACCTGCTGTTCTTTTCAGTCCCTTCACCGATTTCTGCTGTGCAAACTTTTAAATTCACCAGTCAAGAGGTCTTGTGTAGTACCAGGTCCCACCGTCTGGACATGCCAGCGCCAATCGAAAAGTCTTAAAGTTCCGGTCGCGATCCAGAGTCGGAGAACGCCAACGGTCCGATCTGGACATTCAAGTTTCAGACCACTAAGCCTCTGAACCGGGAGAATGGGAAATTTTCAACTGGTGCTGACACTGGCCGAACTCTTCGCCTGGCTTTGTAGACGTACCAGGCGCGGGCAGTTCGACGTTGACGCTCTACGAACAGGATGATTGTATTTTTCTATACCTTTGGCATTGGCGAACTTTCCCTGATTTGTACGGTTTAACCCCTCCCGGGCCTCTACCTGATTGGTAGTGTTCATGAGCGAGGGGAGCGCCTACATCTTTCCACACCATGAACGCCCGGCGATGCGATGGCGACTCTCCCTTGCAGTGCTGGCGGCCGTGGTGTACGCCTCATCGGCCTTAGCCCAGGTATCCCCCTTCGAAGGCAAACGGATCGTGGATATTGCCTTCACTCCCGAGCTGGTTCTGCATCCGGCGGATGTCGAAAAAATCCTTCCGTTTAAAGTGGGTTCTTCCCTTCGGAGGGAGGAAGTGGCCGTGGCCATTGACCGGCTCTTCGCCACCGGGCGCTTTGAAGACGTTGTCGTGGAAGCAGAGTCGAAAGAAGACGGCGTGGCCGTCCGTTTTGTAACCCGGATCGCGTGGTTTATCGGGGGCGTTTCCGTCGCCGGAAAGGTGGTAAATCCTCCCAACCGCGGGCAGATCGCCAACACCGCTCAACTCAATCTTGGAGCTCCTTTTCGCGAAGAGGAACTGTCCCAGAGCAAACAATCGATCCAGGACCTTCTGAAAGCAAACGGGCTCTACGAGAGTGAGGTGACCCCCAAGACGGAACGTAAAGATGCCGCGCAGCAGGTATTCATCAGCTTCCACATCGCTCCTCACAAGCGGGCGAAATACCAGTTGCCGGTGATCCAGGGGGAAACCCGGTTATCGGAAAGCACGATCGTGAAAGCTACGGGCTGGCGTGTCCCCATCGTGCACTGGTGGAAGCACGTCACCGATTCGCGCACCCGCAACGGCCTTCAGGGGATTCTTTCGCGGTATCAAAAAGACAACCGGCTGATGGCGCGGGTAGAACTTCAGAAACTCGACTACGATGCGGCGAAGCGGCGGGTTACCCCGCATCTCCACATCACCTCCGGTCCCAAGGTGGAAATCAAGGCCGTGGAGGCGAAGGTCTCCAAGCGTGTGCTGAAGCGGTACGTTCCCGTGTTCCAGGAACAAACTGTGGACAACGATCTCCTTACCGAAGGCAAGCGCAATCTACGCGACTACTTTCAGAGCAAGGGATACTACGACGCCGATGTCGATTTCCGGATGCCCGCGCCGCAAAATGACAGGCAGCCGATCGAGTATGTGATCTCCCAGGGCCAGCGTTACAAGGTCGTGGACATTTCCATCACGGGGAATCGCTACTTCTCCACGCCCGACATCCGGGAGCGTATGTTCATGCAGCCCGCCTCGTTCAGCTTGCGGCGCGGCCGTTACAGTGAAGCCTTCCGCCGCAAGGATGAAGAGAACATCGGCAATCTATATCGCTCCAACGGCTTTCGTGATGTCCGGGTCAACTCTATCGTCGACCATCAGCACCAGGGAAAAAACGGCCAGATCGGAGTGAACGTGGTCATTGAAGAGGGTCCGCAGTGGCTGGTGGAAAACGTTACTGTAAATGGAATCCAGCAGGTGGACCGGGATGTCATCGTGAGCCGTTTGGCGTCGCTTAGCGGGCAGCCCTTTTCCGACGTAAACATGGCGAGCGACCGGAACATGATGCTCACCTACTATTATTCTCTCGGCTTTCCCGCGGCCACACTCCAGACGGCCTGGGAGCCGAGCGCGCTTCCGAATCGCGTCAACGTCACTTACACCGTCAACGAAGGCGACCGGCAATATGTGCGGGATATCATTACCTCCGGCCTGCGGACAACACGGCAACGCGTGGTCAACAAACACATGACGCTGCGGCCCGGCGATCCTCTCTCGCCCATCGAGCAAGTGGATATTCAACGGCGGTTTTATGACCTTGGCGTTTTTGCCCGTGTCGATACAGCGATCGAGAATCCGGATGGAATCACCTCCCACAAGTATGTTCTTTATCATTTTGAAGAAGCCCACCGGTACACGCTGGGGCTCGGGGTGGGCGCGCAATTAGGGCGGTTCGGCACACCCAGCACCACCACCTTAAGTTCTCCGGCTGGCTCGACCGGCTTCAGTCCGGCGTTTTCGGTAGACGCAAGTCGTTTGAACTTTCTGGGCATCGGGCACACTGTGAGTTTACGCGGGATCGCGTCCAACCTCGAGCAGCGGGCCTCGCTCAGCTATTTCGCGCCCCGGTTCCGCAACGTGGATGGGCGCAATATCACGTTCACGGCGCTCTACGAAAATTCCCTCAATGTGCGTACCTTCGCGTCCAAGCGCCAGGAAGTTTCCATTCAGGCGTCGCAGCAATTCTCGAAGCCGACCACGGGACTATTCCGCTTCGCCTACCGCCGCGTCAGCGTGGGCCGCGTGGTGATCCCTGTGCTGCTGGTTCCGCAACTGCTTCAGCCGGTACGCATCGGCATGTTGTCCGCCAATATCGCCCAGGACCGCCGGGACAATCCATCCGATCCCCGCCGCGGCATTTACAACACGGCCGATCTCGGACTCAGCACCAAGTTTTTTGGATCCCAGCGCAGCTTCACGCGGGTGTTGGTGCGCAACGCCACTTATCACCGGATCACGAATTCCACCGTGTTGGCACGCCAGACACAGTTCGGGATGATCAACCCGTTTTCGGCCCCCCCCGGGTTGCCGGAAGCGCAGTCGATTCCCCTGCCGGAGCGGTTTTTCGGAGGCGGCGCCGACTCCCTGCGCGCCTTTCCTTTTAATCAGGCGGGCCCGCGCGATATCGGACAGGCGGTGACGCCAGGGGGGCCTACTTCGCAGCCGACCGGTTTTCCTTTAGGCGGCAACGCTCTCTTTTTTAACAATGTCGAGTGGCGCTTCCCGCTGATCGGCGCGAACATACAAGGCGTATTGTTCCATGACATGGGAAACGTGTTCAGCACCTTGGGCAACATCTCGTTCCGCTTCCGCCAGAATGGTGTTGAGAATTTCGATTACACCGTGCAGGCGGTTGGTTTCGGCGTCCGCTATCGCACTCCTGTGGGACCTGTCCGCGTCGATCTCGCGTACTCTATCAACCCACCGTCCTACATCGGGTTCAAAGGAACGCCGTCCGAGTTGCTGCAATGTAACCCCGGCCTGGCGCAATTGCCAGGCTTTTGCCAGGGCGCCAAACAAACCGTGAGCCATCTCCAGTTCTTCTTTTCCATCGGGCAGACATTCTAATGAGGAATCTACTTGTATTGCTGGCGGGATGGAGCGTTGCGGCTCACGGGGCCGAGATCATCGATAGAATCGCTGTGGTTGCCGGCAAGCACGTCATCAAGTCGAGCGACATCCTCCGCGATCTGCGCGTCACCTCGTTTTTGAACCGCGAACCGCTCGATATCAGCCCGGAAGCCCGGCGTAAAGCCGCGGAACGGCTGATCGATCAGACCATCATTCGCAATCAAATCGTCAGCGGGGGATACCGCATGCCCGGAACCGAGGAAGCGGACGGGCTGCTCAAGCAGCTTCGGCAGGACCGCGCAGCCGGCTCAACGGAAGCGTTCCGGGAATCGCTGGGCGCCTACAACCTCACCGAATTCGAACTGCGGGATCGTCTGTTATGGCAGCTCACCGTACTGCGCTTCATTGATCAACGGTTCCGCCCGGGCGTGCTGGTAAGCGATCAGGAGGTTCGTAGTTATTACGATCAGCACGCGGCTGAACCGCAGTCCCCGTTCCCCGCCCTGGAGCCGAAGATCCGCGCCTTACTCGAAGCCGAGCGGATTAATAAAAATTTTGAGCAGTGGCTCGATGACTCACGTAAGAGAATCCGCATCGACTACAAACAGGAAGCACTTCAATGAGCAGGCGGACAAAGATCCTGCGAAATATCGCACTTGGGGTGACTGCCGTCAGCGTCCTCCTGCTGATGGCGGGGATCGCGGTGGTGCAGACCGATTGGTTTCGCAATTACGTAAAACAGCAAATTATCAGCGCCACCGAAGAAGCCACCGGCGGGAAGGTGGAGCTTGGCTCGTTCTCGTTCGACTGGTCCCATCTCCACGCCTCGGTCACAGACTTTGTGATTCACGGCAAAGAAGCAGCGGACGCTGCCCCGCTGGTGCGCGCCAAGCGGGTAGAAATCCGCGTCCGCCTCTTCACCAGCATCAAACACTTGCTGGATGTGGCGTACCTCGGCGTGGAGCGCCCCGAGGCCAACGTGATTGTTTATGCGGATGGTACAACCAACGTTCCCACGCCCAAAGTAAAAGTAAAGTCCGATAAGACGCCGCTCGATTCGCTCGTCGATCTGGCGGTGGATCGCTTTGAGCTGACTAATGGGACGTTCACGTTCAACTCGCGCCAGAAGCCCTTCGACGTACGGGGCAATAATTTGCGCGCTCAGTTGTTTTTCAACGCATTGAGCCAATCCTACAAGGGAGAGCTCTCTCTGGAACCTCTTTATGCCGTGTCGGGACGCAACACTCCGGTAACGTTCCGTGTGCTTCTGCCGGCGGTCCTGGAACGCAATCGCATTACCATCGAGAACGCGAGGTTTACGACATCCGGCTCGGAAATCGTGATCAACGGTTCGATTGACGATCTGCGGAAGCCGGTGTTGGCGGCGCGCATCAACGGCCATCTCCTGGTTGCCGATGTGAAGAACCTGGGGGACCTCCCCCTTACGCCGGAAACACAGGGTTCCCTGTCAACCATCCGGGTGGATGCAAATGCCGTTGTATCGGAGAATGTAATCGACGTGAAGGCTCTTCGCCTCAGCCTGGGCGCGTCGGAAGTGGAAGCCTCGGGCAAGCTGAAAGATGCCAGCGGCGCCGGGGGTGTGGAGTTCAAAAGCCGGTTGGCCCTTCAAGAACTGGGGCGGCTGGCGAAACTTCCGCAGCGGCCGGATGGGAAGGTCTCGCTGAATGGCAAGCTCACTCTCGATGCGAACAATAACTACACCGTAGATGGCAATGTGGAGGCGAACCATGTCTCCTTCAGCCACGGAGCGCAGAGATTCCGTAATGTCAATTTATTCTCGGCGATCCATCTCGATCCGCACAACCTCGATCTGAAGGGAATGCGCCTGTCAGCCCTGGGCGGTTCGTTCTCCGGCGACGCCTCGCTGAAGGACTACGCGCGCTACAAATTGCGTGGCAAACTTCACAACCTCGATGTAAGGAGTGCCGCGCGGGCCGCGGGTCAACAGGAGTTGCCCTATGCCGGCGTGGTGACCGGTGCGGTAGAAGCAGAGGGCGATCTGAAGGCCCCAGGAAGGCAAGGGTTGGCGGCCCGAGCGAGATTGACGGTCGTTCCAGGCAAGCGCGGCATTCCCGTTTCCGGCCGTTTGAATATCGATTACGCGGGCGCTACCGGCAGCGTGAATGTCACCGACTCCTTCCTCAATTTGCCGCACACCCGCATCGCCCTCTCGGGCTCGCCCGGCAAGCGCTTGACCTTCTCGCTCACGTCGGAGGATCTGAGCGATCTGCTCGCTATCATCCCGGCGGCGTCCAGACCGGCCGTGCAGCTCAACAAAGGAAGGGCGTCATTTACCGGGGAGCTGACCGGCAGTTTGAACGCGCCCCGTATCGTTGGACACCTTGCCATCAACCAGTTCACGGTGCAGCAGCGCCAGTTCGACGCCCTCTCGCTCGACTTGGCCGCTTCCAGCGCGAATGCCACGATCACCAATGGAACACTCACGCGCGGCCCCATGCAATCCACGTTCACGGCCGCGGTGGGTTTGAAGAATTGGAAGCCTACGCCAGAGCAACCGCTCTCCGCCAACGCCATCCTTCGCGACGGGGATCTCGCCGATGTCCTCGCCCTCGCGGGCAAACCCAATGCCGATTCATCCGGCGCTCTCACCGCCAACGCTCAAATCACCGGTACGGTGGGCAATCCGCGCGGCGTTGCGAACCTGCAAGCGGTGAACGGAAAGATTCAGGGCGAAGCCTTTGATCGCATCGACGCGCGGGTAAACATGGCCGATCAACGGATCACGATCCCTTCCGCCTACATCGCGGAGGGGAACGCCAAAGTGCAGTTGAAAGCCGAGTTCCAGCATGCTCGCGACAGCTTCACCACCGGCCGCCTGCACGCCGAGGTGAAAAGCGAGAACCTTAACCTATCGCAGCTTCGCACCTTGCAGAAACAGCGGCCTCAGACATCGGGAGAAATCCAGTTACAGGCCGAAGTGACGGCCGATCTCCAAACAGTCAATACCGAAGGACCGGCGGAGACCGCGTTTCGACTGATCAGCGTCACCGGAGACATCGCCGCGCGGAATCTTCGGGTCGAAGGGCAGAACTATGGCAATCTCACCGCCACCGCCCGAACCACCGGCCAGAGCGTCAACTACAACCTTGTTTCCAATTTCGCCGGCTCGAATATTCGCGTAAATGGCGATACCCAACTGCTGAAGGACTATCCCACTAATGCGGCGTTCACCATCGGCGAGCTGCCGGTGGAACGCGTGCTCACGCTCGCCAAACGCACGGACGTGCCCGTGAAAGGGACGCTTGCCGCCAGCGGCCGTTTCACCGGCACCGTGTCCAATCTCCAAGTCACGGCTGATCTCGATCTGACGAAAGCCATGATTCAGGATGAGCCGCTCGACCGTGTCCGGGGCCATATCGCCTACCTTACCAACAGCATTGAGGTATCGAAACTGGAAGTGGCCGCCGGTCCCTCGAAGATCACTCTGAGCGCGCGCTACGAGCATCCGGCGGACAATCTGCAAACCGGCAAGCTTCAGTTCCAGGCTACCGGGGGCAGTATCGATTTGGGCCGCCTCCGCCATGTCCAGAAGCTACGGCCGGGCCTCACCGGAGCCGCCCGGATCGAAGCCAGCGGCAATGCTTCCATTCAGGAAAAGGACCCGCGAGTCCTTCTGAGCGTGTTGAACGCCAACGTGGCGGCAACCGCCATCGCTCTGCGCGGGAGGAACCTGGGTGACCTCAATCTGGATGCCAAAACCAGCGGCACGCGGCTCGATTTTTCCCTGACCTCAAACCTCGCCAAGGCCGACATTCAAGGCCGTGGCAATGCCGAGCTCAAAGGCGACTATCCGGTAGATGCGCAGCTCAGCTTCAAGAACGTCACCTGGGGCGGTCTGGAGCCCCTGCTCGGCGCCAGAACCAACTCCGCCGTAACTTTCGACGCGGCCGCTGACGGGCAGCTTAGCGTGCAGGGTCCGGTCACCAAGACGAACAGTCTGCGAGGGCGGGTAGAGATTTCGCGCCTGCACTTGAGTGCCTCCCCAGCCCCCGGAAGAAAGGGCCGGGAGGTTCGTATCCAAAACCAAGGCCCCTTATCGGCGAAGCTGGACACCGGCGTGGTACGCATTGATAACTTCCATCTGGCCGGCCCGCAGACCGATATTCAGATCACTGGCGCCATTCCTCTGGAAGCGCAGACGTTTGATCTGAAGATCGCCGCCAACACCAACCTTGCACTGTTGCAGGATTTCAATCGCGATATCGTTTCCTCGGGGGCGATCGTGCTGGCAACTACTGTTCGCGGCACGGCGAAGCAACCGCTGGTCAACGGGCGGCTCGAGCTTCGGAAGGCGTCCATCAACCATACGGATCTGCCTAATGGAATCTCCAACGCCAACGGGCTCGTCGTCTTCAACGGGAACAGCGCATCCATCCAGAACCTTACCGCCGAAACCGGCGGCGGCACCCTGACGTTGGGAGGCTTTGCCGCCTTCCGGGATAGCTTGCGCTTCGGGTTGCGCGCCAATACCGCCAAAGTCCGGGTAAGGCTGCAACAGGGGGTGAGTGTGGTCAGCTCCGCGAACCTCAATATGTCGGGGACAAGGCAAAGCAGCGTGGTATCGGGCACCGTGACTCTTGACCGTCTGACGTATGCGCCGCGAAGCGACTTCGGCTCCATCCTCACGCGTGCGGCGCCGCCGGTGCGATCACCCCAGGCGGACTCTCCCATCCTCGATAACATGAAACTCGACATTCGGGTGCGCACCTCCGGGGCTACGGCAGTCCAGGCATCGCAGGCTCAGAATCTACAAATTGACGCTGACCTGCGCGTGCGGGGCACGGCCGCGCAACCGGGGGTTCTGGGACAGGTCGCCATCTCGGAAGGCAAGCTGGTGTTTTTCGGTTCCACGTATACGGTGAATTCCGGCACCATCTCTTTCTACAACCCGCTGCGCATCGAGCCGATTCTCAATATCAGCCTCAAGACGCAAGCCAAGGGTGTAGAGGTGGTGCTGAATGTGACTGGCCCGGTCGATAACATGAAGCTGAGCTACAATTCCGATCCGCCGCTCCAGTTCCAGGAAATCGTGAGCCTGCTCGCCTCCGGGAAGACGCCCACTTCGGATCCGACGCTGCTGGCGAATGAGCCCTCGCAACCGGCACAGACCTATCAGCAGATGGGCCAAACGCAGGTCTTGAGCAAGGCGCTGGCGGATCCTGTGGCCAACCAGTTACAGCGCGTCTTCGGCGTAAGCCAGTTGAAGATCGATCCCAGCTTTACCGGCGGTTCGGAACTGCCACAGGCGCGTCTGACGCTGCAGCAGCAGATCACCAGCAATCTTACTTTCACCTACGTCACGGCGTTAAACGATCCCAACACGCAGATCGTGCGCATCGAATGGGCGCTCAACCCGCGTTGGTCGGCGATCGCGGCACGGGATCAGAACGGGATTGTCAGTCTGAATTTTTTCTATAAGAAGCAGTTCCGGTAGGACTTTGCCGATGCAGAAAAGCGTCGCTCCACAAGATCTGGGAAGTGCCAAAGGCGGAGGGTAGCTTCTTCAAAGCCGTAAAGGACCGGTCCTTTCTTTTGGGATGGTGCTGGGCATCGGATTCATCCTGCTGGTCTCCCTCCGAGCAGTTGCTGGCCGTGGTCAGCTTCGTTCTGGCGTTCACGGTGACCAGTGTGCTGTTTGCTGTCTTGTTCAAATTCCTGCCCGATGTCCCCGTTTCGTGGAGAGATGTGTTGTTTACGATCGGCAAGTTCGTCCTGGCTTTCTACCTGGGCAAGGCGGGAGCCGGCTCAGCCTACGGAGCCGCCGGATCGGTAGTGGCGCTACTGGTATGGGTTTATTACGCGGCGCAGATCTTTTTTCCGGGGGCGGAGTTCACTCAGGTTTACGCGAGCGCGCACGGCTCCCGGGTGGAGACGGAGACGATTAATCAACCGGCCGGAAACCAGATGCCTGGGGGACGGATTTCCCTCTCTGTCTGACAAACGAGACCCCTTGCCGGCCCAGCCGGTAACCCCAGTAGTAGACATTCCCTCGGACCACCGCATGACGGCCTTCGAGAATCAGCCGCCGCGTGAACCGCTTGAAAACGCTTCCCTGCGCGGGCGGCGGCGGATATTGGCCCCACGGGGTGAACTGCTTGACTTCACAATCTTTCAAATGCAGCGCCGCGACTCGCCCGTCGGTCACGATGTCCGTCAACGGAGCCCGTGTGACATCGGTCCGGTCGACGAGATATTGCTGTTCCACACATCCGGCGAAACTCAGATCATTAATAATCTTCCGCCGCTCGCGATCGATGAACGGATCGATCTGGTGCGTTAGGCCCTTCCCCCCCGGATGGATTCGGATGCCGGTATCCTGCGTAGCGGCTCCCACCCAGACGGGCTGCCCCTCAAACAGTTCGGGCCGTTGCCAGATGCGGATATGATGGCGCTTGGAAAGGGTGTTCAGCGATTTCTGAAAAGTGAGATCAGGATATTGGCCTTCCAGCAGCAGCGGAGACATCGGAGCTGTAGGATAGCCGTGCTGCGCGGTGATGGCACGAATGACCCGCATCGCGCTGCCTCTTGTCACGGATTCCGCCGGGTGCCACCCCGCTGCCAGGAAGCCCAGTTCCACCTGTTGCCGTGTTCCCACAAACACAAAGTTGGTGGTGTCGGAAGGCTTAAAGGATTTCGCTCTTGCGGTTCTAAACGGCTGCGAGGAAACCAGCGATGCCATACCTGGCGGGGCTTCCGCCGGGCCGGGCGCTTTCTCAACATTGCCGGACGCCGGGAGCTCGAGCAGCGAGAGCAAGAGGTCCGTGCCAGGCGGGAGATGAATTTCGGGCTCCGGCCAGCGCACGATGAGAAACCGTGTGGTGATGATGCCGGCGATACTCAAGGGAGCGAACGGCAGTTTCTCCAGCATAAAGTACGATAAGCCGGCAAAGCCGCCGGCGGTCCGGGCAAGCATGGAAGGCTCGGGCCATCGCCACATCCCAAGCATGAACCCGGGGGCGCCGCCGGCCGCGAGAATTCCCCGGATGCGCCCGTCGGAAGAAACCTGTTCGCGCGCATTGTCCACATCGAGCAGCCGCGCGTGGAGCCGGTGGCGCATACCGTTCGGATGCTCCCATTCCTGAAACTCGATACCTATCGCCGCCCGTTCATGCCTCAATCCATAACCGACGCGGGTTGTTCTCGAAACCCGCCCGTAGACAATGCTGCCTTGGGGGATAAGAATGTACTCATTCTGCAGCACCGGCGCCACCACAATGCCTCGAACGACATCGCCTGGCCGCGATGCATAACTCGAAAGGTGTGTTTGAAGACGGACTTCCACAACCGGGCGCGACTGCCGGGAGATGGCATTATTGGCGAAAGCGTTGGAAAGTGATAACGCAGCGGCCAACAAGTAAATCTTAATCACGCCGGAGCACCCCGGCAACCCAGATGGCGGTGATGCTGAGCAGCAACCCGGCAAGACCGTCGGCGGCGTAGTGATAACGGCCATAGATGGTGGCCGTGAGGATGGAAACGGCCATACCCAGCAACACCCGTCCCAGCCAAGGTTTCTCCGGAAGGGCGCGCATCATCGCGAACGCCGCTGAAAAAGCCACCGTCACATGACCGCTTGGGAACACGCCCGTATCGATATCGCCGTGTTGCAGGATCCACAGGTTCAGACGCCGCCAGATGGTCACAATGAGGGGCAGGTCCGTGTTGGCGAACTCGACCCGGGGAGAGGCAGTGGGAAAATGGGGCAACAGTCCGTAAGCGATGAATGTTCCTAACAGAAATGGGAATAGAAAAGTCTCCACACGGTCTCTTCGGCCATACAGATAGAGAACTCCAATCGAGAGCGGCGGGATTGCGTACAAAAGGGTGTACGTGATTTCCAAGACAGAAGGAATCAATCCTCCCAGGCTCTCAATGACCGCGCGAAAACCCCAGCTGATCAAAAGCGTATGGTCCCAGGTGAGCCAATGTCTTTCGAGCGCCACCAGGTGGTGCCGTGATTGAAACCATGCCAGTTCCCAGTATGCGATGAGTACCATGCCTACAGGGACCCAATCGCGGACGATGGTCGCCCGGCGCGAAGAAAAAGATTCCAGGTAGCCGAGCACGCATAACAAAACCGGAATTGCCAGCGCCGCTGCCCGTCGCGCGGGCGGCAGATTAAAGCTGACCGCTAGAAAGGCGGTGTACGTGAAAAAAAGAATAAGAAGCCATTCGCTCGGCCTGTAGAGCCGCGCCAGGACAGTCCAATCCGTGAGTGAGCCTTCCGCGTACCCCGCGCGGTCAGGTATTCCCCGTGATTTTTGACTCATCGTCAGCGGTTGTTGGACGGCCAACCCGCTCCTTTTTGGTTGCATTTAACATATCACAAGTTCAGATGAGACGCTTCAGACGCAAGGTGAGCTTGGGGCCGGCTTCGGCCTTGGTCTGGGAATCGCCGCCATTGCCGGCGTTTCTTGAACTTTCCCGCTCCCTGGTCAGCTCGAGCTGCCCGTCCTTTAGAACTCCGGTGAAACGGAGGCGGCTCTCATTGATCTGATTTCCGTTCTGCTCCGCACTCAGCACCACAAAGGTAATCTGATCGCCAAAAATCCTACCTTCGGTGATCGGACTGCTGCGGTAGTCGCCATACTGCTTGCCGCCGAGGACTGTTCCGGTTTGCGTAAATTTGAACGCGACGTCGAGAAACTCCCCATTGCGGACGGGGATCTGCCCTACCCAGATCCCGGCGATGTCGGCCGCCACGAGATGCAGGGAACTGATCCACAAAATTGCCGCGATGCGGTGCATTGTGGTCACCCTTTCAGCAAGCCGGGCAAGGTGCCGGTGCTGTCGGCGAAGCGATCCACGGGTGTGCCAAAGGCATCGAGCATGGACATATAGAGGTTGGCAAGCGGAGTGTCGGCGCCGTAAACGAGATGCTGACCGGTGTCGAGCCGGCCGCCGCCGCCGCCCGCGAGCACCAGCGGCAGCTTGTGCGGATCGTGACTGTTGCCATCGCTGAGCGCGGAGGCGAAGAGAACCATGGAGTTGTCGAGCACTGTGGAATCGCCTTCCTTCATCTCGCGGAGCCGGCGCAACAGATAGGCATACTGGGCGATGTGCCACTGATTGATGAGTTGGTACTGCTTGAGCTTGTCCGGATCCTTCTGGTGATGAGAAACATCGTGGTGCCCGGCGCTGACCCCCTCGAGGAACCGGAAACTGACATTGCTCACCGCATTGCCAAACATAAACGTGCTGATGCGGGTCGTGTCGCTCTGAAAGGCCGTGGCCATCATATCCATCATCAGCCGGACGTGCTCGGCATGATCCCTGGGATGATCCGTGGGCGCCGCCTTGGGATCAATCGGAACACGCGCTTTCCACCCTCCGGCAGCCCCGTTCCCGGCACGTTGCACGCGCTCTTCGAGCGATCGCATTACCGACATGTACTCATCCAGCCGTACACGGTCGGCCATACCCACCTCGGCCCGCAGCCGTTTGGCGTCGCCAAGGACGCTGTCGAGCAGCAGTGTATCCATCCTGGCGGCATTGCGTTTGGAGCCGGACGAAGCGCCGAACAGGCGTTGATAGACGGAGTGCGGATTGATCTCGCGAGCCAGCGGCGTGGTAGGGGAACTCCAGGCAATGTGAGATCCATAGACGCGCGTGTAGCCCACCACGGCATCGACACCGATGGCCACCGGGGTCACGCCCAACTCGAGCGACGGCAGCGGCGTCTCGTTCCGGATTTGCCGGGCGGCCAGTTGATCCATCGAGATGCCGTTGCCGAGATCGGCGCCGGGCGTCTTCTTGATGGTGGTACAGGTGAGAATGGCCGCCTCTTTCACGTAATGGCCATCGCCGCCTTTGGAGCCCTCATTCCAAAGGTTGGAGAGCACCACCATTTGATCCTTGAAATCCCGTAGCGGCTCGAGCGTGGGAGAGAGGGTGAAGTCGCGTCCGGTTCCCTGGGGAGCCCAGGCATTCGTGTTCACTCCGTTGGGCATGTACAGCACGGCGAGACGGCGCGGGCTTTTCACCACTTTGGGCGTCATCGCCTCGAGCCATGGGAGACACAAGCTGACGCCCGCGCCGCGCAGCAGAGTTCTGCGGGATAGCTGAATGTTTTGAGTGCTCACGGTTGCTCCTTATGCACACGCGATGTTTGTACGGGGCCGGGGGCGGGCGCCTGATAACGGAACGGAACGCTCAACACAATTCCCTCAATTAACGCCTGCGCCGCGTAATCCTTTTCCTTCAGCCGGGTGACGATGGCATCCACTGTGCAGGAATCCTGTAGTGTCAGGCTGCGTCCCAGCGCATATCCCAGCATCTTGCTGGTGAGGTTGCGAATGAACAGATCCTTGCGTTCGAACAGAGCCGCCTTCAACTGGTCCGGCCCGTGGAACTTCGTTCCGTCGATCAGTTCTCCCGAGTTGTCGACCGGCTTGCCGGCGTCTTCCTCCCGCCAGCGGCCGATGGGATCGTAATTCTCCAACGCAAAGCCAAGCGGATCGATGCGGCTGTGGCAAGCGGCGCAAGCCGGGTTGTCGCGGTGCCGGGTCAGGCGCTCGCGCACGGTACGCGGGGCTGCGCCGGCGTGAACTTCTTCCAGGGCAGGGACATCCGGCGGCGGCGGAGGCGGGGGTGTTCCGAGGAAGGAATCGAGAATCCAGGCACCCCGTAATACGGGGCTGGTCCGGTAAGGATAGGAAGACACCGCCAGGACGGCGGACATGCCCAGCAGCCCGCCACGATGGGAACCATACGGAAGTTCCACCCAGTGCGGTTGGTTCGCCGCGTTTTGCCGTAAGGGCAGCTTGAGGTCGTAATGTCTGGCCAGATTTCGAGTACCAATCGTGTATCGAGAGTCGATGAGGTTCAGCAGGGAGAGGTTTCGCATCAGCAGTTCCTGGAAAAACAGGATGGGCTGGAAGCGGATGTCGGACCGCAACTCCTCGGTCGCGGCATATGTGGGGAACAGGGTCGGATCGGGCTTCTTCTCCGTTCCCAACTCGCGCGTGCGAAGCCACTGCTCGGTGAAGCGCTGGGCAAAGTTCAGCGACCGGTCGTTACGCAGCATCCGGCCGACCAATTCCTTTAATACTTCCGGCTCGCGCAGTTTGCCGGTGGCGGCGATATCAAACAACAACTCATCGGGCATGCTGCCCCACAAAAAATAAGAAAGCCTGGAGGCCAACGCGTAGGAATCGAGCAACTGGGGCTCTGCAGTCTTGTTTCGCGGCTCAACGCGGAAGAGGAAAGAGGGGGAAACCAAGGCCGCGCGCAATGCGAAGAATATGGCTGGCTCAAAAGGCTGGCCCTGCTTGCGGGCGGCCTGGTAGAGCGCCATGTAGGGCGGGATTTCCTCGTCATTCACCGGGCGCCGGAATGCTTTCGTAAGGAAATTCCGGAAGATTAAGCGCGCCGCCTGATTGGCCGAAACGCCGGAACCCGGTTTGGCTACCAGAATCTTCGCTCGCGATTTGAATTCCTTAGCGGCAAAATCCATGGCGAACTTCGCCACTTCCATGTACTTCTCGGAATGGAGGGGACTGAGAAACAGCGTCTCCGCCGCATTATCGAAACCTTCGCCGCCGGCGCCATCCGCGGGAAGAGCGTGTCCGATATCCATATGCAAATCCAGCAGGTCGCGAATGGTGGCGGTGTACTCATCGCGGTTCAGCCGGCGGATGGGCGCGGGACTCGCCACGATACCGGCGGCGCATGCTTCGGCCCGCAAAGCACGATCTACCCATTCGGTGAACCGCTCGCGCTCATTCACATCCGGCGCGGGAGAGCCCTTGGGCGGCATCTCGCCATTCTTCACGCGCGCTACGACTCTCGTCCATTTCCTGGATTCGGTCTGCAGACTTTCGGCCGGGGCGACATGCCCCACAGCAAACCCGCCCAACCCCTTGGTACCGCTGTGGCAGCTCAAACAATAGGTCTTCAGGAACGTCTGCGTGGCTCCAAAGGAGTATGTCTCCTCAGGAGCCCCAGCGGCCGGACAGGCCAAGACGGCCATCGACATTAGCCATCGCTTGAAAGAGACAGACATAGCGTCCCGGTTCTATTTTACCGCGCCGGGGCCTCACTTTTTCTCTGTAATTCTGCGGAACACGCGCAACAGGTTGCCTCCGAGGAACTTGCGGATCCGGTCCTCAGACCAGCCGCGCTGCAGCATGGCTTCGGTCAACAGCGGCAGATCCCGTATGTCGCGGATGCCTTTGGGCGGCGTCGGTCCGCCGTCGAAGTCGCTACCCAGGGCGACGTGATCCTCGCCGACCAGTTGAATCGCGCGGTCCACTACTTCGAGCCACTCAACGGGACTGAACTTGATGTCCTCCGGCATGGCTACACCGACCATGGGGTACTCCGGCGTCACCTTGCGGTCGATCTCCCCGATCGTCATGGGAGTCCGTTTGGCGATGTCAGACGTGTCCCAGAACGGCTTGCCGGCGTTCTTCGTCCGCCAGTCGAACGCCTTTACGTTATGAAACTCATTGCCGATGTGAAAACCGATCACGCCGCCCTTGGCCGCAAGTTTCTTCAGCAGGTGATCGGGCATGGTGCGCGGGATGTTGTTCAGGCTCCGCAGTCCATGGTGCGTGGCCACCATTGGATCGGTGCTCACGTCAAGCGCTTGCGACAGCGTCTCATCGGAGGCGTGCGAAACATTGATCACCATGCCGAGCCTGTTCATCTCCCGCACGACGGCTCGTCCATGCTCATTCAGACCATGGAACTTCGGAGGGGCGCAGCAGGAATCGGCAAAATTGTTCGCCCAGTTATGCGCGGGCAGTTGTGCGGAGCGGAGCCCCAAGCGGTAGAGATTGCGCAGTACGCCGAGGTCGCCGTCGAGATCGAAGCCGCCTTCGAGGTCGAGTACGGCGGCGATTTTGCCGGTGCGCTGGATGCGATCAATGTCCGATGCATTTCGCGCCAGCTCGATTTTGTCACGGTTCTTTTCCAATTGAGAGAGGGCAAGGTCGATCAGCCGCAGCGTCTGCTTCACCTCAAAACGCCGCGGATAGTAATCCTCGGACACAAAGAGAGAGAAGAACATGGCGTCGAGGCCGCCCTCTTTGGCCCGCGACAGATCCACCTGGCCGTCGCTCACTCTCTCGCCGACATCGCCGCCGAGATAGAACTGCCGGTTAATCACGTGCACATGCGCGTCAAACACAAGCGCGCGCTGGTGCAACTGCCGCGCTTTATCCGAGACTTGCGGCGTGAGAATTCCCGCGGCCGCCACCACCATCCACCATCGCATGGCAAACTCCTGTATTTTGATTCTATGCACATCTCCCGCAGGCAATTGTTGATGAGCGCCGCCGCCGCGCCCTTTGCATTCGGAGCCGGGCGGCCAAAGATCGCGGCCTTGGTGACGGAATACCGCAAGTTTTCCCATGGCCAGCACATCGTGGATCGCTTCCTGGAAGGTTATGGTTGGAATGGAGAACATCACCATCCGGCAATGGATCTGGTGTCACTCTACGTCGATCAACACCCCACGGGAGACCTGACGCCGGACCGCGCGGCGCGCTTTCCATCCACGAAGGTGTATCCGAGCATCGCCGAGGCGCTGACGCTTGGCGGCAACAACCTGGCGGTGGATGGAGTGATGCTGGTGGGCGAGCATGGCCGCTATCCACAAAATGAAAAGCGCCAGACGAAGTACCCGCGCTATGAGTTCTTCAAGGAAATCGTCAAAGTGTACGAGGCGAGCGGCCGCACCGCTCCCATCTTCAATGACAAGCATCTTTCGTGGAATTGGGATTGGGCGCGCGAGATGTACGACACCTCGAAGCGCATGAAATTCGCCTTCATGGCGGGCTCCAGTTTGCCGGTGACGTGGCGCACACCATCGCTCGAGATGCCTAACGGCGCCCGTGTCAAGGAAGCGATGTGCATCTGTTATGGCGGCGTGGACAGCTACGATTTTCATGGTCTGGAGACGATCCAGTGCATGGTGGAGCGGCGCAAGGGCGGGGAGAGCGGAGTGGAATGGGTCCAGGCTTATCGCGGCGAGAACTTCTGGAAGGCGCATAAAGAGGGCATCTGGCCGGCGGATCTGGTGGAGGCGGCGCTCTGCCGCAGCCACACGCTGACGCCCGCGCGTCAGGGATTCAACGATATTCTGCCGACGGCGGACGATATGAAGCGGCTGGTCCAAGACCCGGTGGCCTATCGCTACCGGCATTCCGACGGTTTGATGTGTACGATGCTGCTAATGAGTGGTCTGGTTCGGGACTTCAACTTCTCGGCCCGGCTGGAAGGGCAAAGCGAGCTGTTTTCCACCCAGATGTATTTACCGATGCCCGATGGGCGCACCACCCTCGCTAATTTCTTCAGCCCGCTGGTGAATAACGCGGAGAAAATGTATCTGACCGGGAAACCGACTTATCCCGTGGAGCGAACTTTGCTGACAACGGGTCTGACGGCGGCGGGCGTGGAGAGTCTCTTCCTGGAGCAGAAGCGCTATGAGACGCCCCACCTCGCCATCAAGTATCAGCCGGCGAAAGAATCCACGTTCTGGAGAACCTAACATGAAGCGTATTGCCATTGTCGCAACCATTTATAGATACCTCTCGCATGCACAGCATATGGGAGACCGGTTCCTGGTCGGCTATCCGATGAGGGGCCGCTGGCATCGCCCGGAAATGAAAGTGGTATCGCTCTATGTGGATCAGAAACCGGAAGGCGATCAGAGCCAGGAACGCGCCAAGGAGTTCGGGTTCCAGGTGTATCCTACGATCGCGGAAACGTTGCGCTGCGGAGGCGACAAGCTGGCGGTGGATGCCGTACTGATCATTGGCGAGCACGGCAACTATCCGAAGAACGATAAGGGCCAAGTCCTTTATCCACGCTACGAGTTCCTTAAGCAATGCGTCGAGGTCTTTGAGAAAGACGGGCGCGCTGTGCCTGTGTACAACGATAAGCACCTGTCCTATAGCTTCGAAAAGGCAAAGTGGATGGTGGATCAGTCGCGGCGTCTGAAGTTCCCGATGCTCGCGGGTTCGTCGCTGCCGGTGACGTGGCGGTTGCCCGATATCGAGCTGCCCTTGGGCTGTGAGATCCAGGAGGCTTTGATGGTGGGCGTTGGCGGATCTGACCCCATGGATTACCATGCCCTGGAGGGAATGCAGTGCATGATCGAGCGGCGCAAGGGCGGGGAGACGGGTGTGCGGGCGGTACAGATGATTGAAGGGGACGCGGTGTGGAAGGCGGGCGAGGAGGGGCGATGGTCCAAGCAACTGCTGGCTGCCGCGTTGTCCCGCAGCGATACGCCTCTGGGCCTCACGGTGAAGGACGGGCGTACGCAGGACATGGTGGCCAATAGGGAATTACCCAAGCTGGTGAGCAATCCTTCGGCGTATTTCATCGAGCATAACGATGGACTCAAGACTACTTTGCTGATGCTCAACGGGGCGTTGCGGGATTACAATTTCGCGGCCCGGGTGAAGGGCATGGGGATTCAATCGACGCAGTTTTTTCTTTCGCCGGTGCCGAATGTGACGTATTCGGCTTGTCTGGTGGGGAAGATCGAGGAAATGTTCGATAGCGGCAGGGCCCCGTATCCGGTGGAGAGGACGTTGATCGTGAGTGGGATTCTAGAGAGTTGCCTCACGTCCCGGTTGCAGGGGCAGGGCCGGCTTGAGACGCCGCATCTGGCGGTGAAGTATAAGGCTCCGGCGCAGAGTCAGCATAGCCGGACGTGACCGGTTGGGTTATTACGGCTTCAAGTGTTTCACTAGAAATTTGAGCGCTTTATCAAAGGCGGCCGCGATTTCCGCGTTGTTCATGGCGCGGTCAAAGCCGTGCGGCCCTCCGGGTATCGTGATCAACTCATGCTCTACTCGATGGCGCTCGAGCTGACCGGCCATCATCACCGATTGTTGATAGGGCACATCGGTATCTTTATCGCCATGCAGCAGCAGCGTGGGAGGATTACGCCTGCTCACGTTTTTTACAGGACACCACGGGTCGAACGCCTTCGGCTCGGCATCCGGATCGCGGCCGACCACTTCCTTGGGCCACAAACCTTTCTGGCGGCAATAAAGATAGAAACGGCCGCGGCGGCTCGCGGGAGGCGGCTCGGAGATGGCGGCGGTTCCCACGGACAAGCGCGCTTCCCGCTCTTCCACCGCGGGCTGGCTTAAGTAAAACGGATCGGGACGTTTATACCAGTCGCCAGCTATATCTCCATAGCCATAGAAGGAGACGAGCGCTTTCGGACGCTGCTTGAAGAGTGTCGCTGTCATTAACGTGAGGTAGCCGCCGGCGGAGTGGCCCACGACACCGATCCTCTTAGGATCCACATGCAGGAGCTTGCGGCCATTGGAACGCACCCACTCATGGGCATCGCGCACGTCTTCGAGAATTTGCGGAAGTTTGGTTTCGGGCGCGAGGCGGTAGTCGATGGACACCACCGCGAAGCCCGCTCTGATATAGCGCCGTAACTGCTCGGGGTTGATTCCCGAGCGATTGCCCATGATGAGCGCGCCGCCGTGAATCCAAAAGATCACCGGGCGAATGCGTTCATCGGACGCGCGCATGACGTCGAGCTTGATCTCGTGGCCGCCGGCATTCTTGTAGGTATAGGTGTGCCGGGAAAACTCCTGGCCAGCGGCGCCGGAGATGTAGAGAGCGGCCAGCAGAAGCAGTTTCACTTTTGGTCTTCCACCATCCGTTTGACGCTGTCCAACTCGCGGCGGAGGCGGCTCTCGCGGGCCACCAGCGAGACGACGTATAAAGCAAGAATCAGCCAGGCGGCGGCGAAGCCATAAAACATGTAGGTGAAGTTTCGGGCGTCCATGTTGTCCTCCTCAGATTGCGTGGGCGTAGCGGCGCAGTGATTCCACTTCGCGCTGTACGTCTTCCTGGCGCATGCGGACGGCCACCAGCACGATAGCGAGCAGCAAAAGCGCGGCCCAGTTTTGAAAAAGCATCGACTCCATGCCCGGGTCCATGCGTCCACCACCGGTGCGCATGCTGATCACCGGGCCGGGATGCTGGGTGCGCCACCAGTCGATCGCTTTGAAGGTAATGACCACGGAGGCGAAAGAGAAAATGCATAGTACGGCGGCATTCTTCGCCCGGGCGGTGGGGTCGTCAATCGCATGGCGCAGCATGAGATAGCCGGCATACACGATGCAGGTGATCAGCGCCCAGGTGAGCCGCGGGTCCCAGGTCCACCAGATACCCCAGATAATGCGCGCCCAGATTGTTCCCGTTACGAGGCCGATTACCGTGAAGGCGGTACCGACTTCCACCGTTGCGACGGCAAGGGTGTCGTAGCGGGTTTTGTGCTTCAGCAGATAAAGGATGCTCGCCACACCGGCGCAAAAGTACGCCGTGAAGCACGTCCACCAGCTGGGGACGTGGAAGAAGATAATGCGATAGATGGCTCCCTGATCGGCTTCATCGGGCAGGCCAAGAAACATCACGTAAAGGTTGCGCACCAGCCAGAGGCCGGCGAGGATGCCAACAGCGTAGAGAATCTTTTCGCGCATATCTAACCTACCAGGACAACCTCCACCAGCCCTACGGCCAGCGAGGTGAAAATGATATCAAAGCCGATCAGAAGCCGGAACCAGATCCATTCGTCGGCGGGAATGCTGTCTCCCGAAATCACCACGGTGGTCAAACGCATGGCCGCCATGAGCGCTGGAATCATCATCGGATAAATGAGCGTCGGCAGCATCAACTCCCTTAAGCGCAAATTGACGGTGAGGGCGCTGAACATGGTTCCGATGACGGTAACGCCCCAGGAGGCGAGGAGCAGGATGACGATCAAGGTGAACGGCTGCCGGGTCCAATGGCTGTTATAGAGTATGCCGAAGATCGGCATCGATACGATTTCCACGACGATTAACAGGACAAAGTTGGCGGCGGCTTTTCCGAGGAAAAGCGCGGAACCGGGCACGGGGGAGGAGACGAGCGCATCCAGGCAGTCGTTTCCCAACTCGCGGGCGAAACTGCGATTTAGAATTAGCGCGCCGGCAAACGCGAACACCAGCCACAGGAGGCCCCCGGACATCTCCTGAATCTGATCCGCCGAAGGATCCATGGCGAAGCTGAACAGAACCAGAATGACGATGGCAAAAGAAATCGCGGCGTTCAGCGATTCCTTAGTGCGGATCTCGCTTCGCAGGTCCTTGGCAGCGACGGTGAACACCTGCCGGAGATAGCGCATCAGCTCTCTCCGTAGGTACGGTACAGCCAACCGGGATCGGCCAGCATCTCCGCCGGGCGATTTCCATGAAAAATGAGCTTGCCGCGGCCGAGAAGGGCGACATGGGTCGCCAGTTCCATCGCTTCGCGAAGCTGATGAGTGGACATGATGACGGTGCAGCCGCGCTCGAGCGCGTCGCGCATCAGGCCTTGCAACAGCGCAATGGCGCGGTCATCGAGCGAGGTAAAGGGCTCATCCAGCAGCAGCAAGGAAGGGGAATGCAGGAACGCCCGCGCCACCGCCAGCCGCTGGCGCATCCCGCGGGAAAACTCGCGCACCAGCGAGTTGGCGACGGTATCGAGCGAGGTACGTTTCAACCATTCCATGGCAGAGGCTTTCGGATCGGGCAGTCCATACAGGCGGCCGAACAGCAGCAGGTTTTCGAGCGCGGAAAGTTCGTCATAGACGCCAATGCCATGGCCGATGAAGCCGATCAAGCGGCGTGTTTGGGCGTGCCGGGCATCGTGGCCAAGAACGCGCACGGCGCCTGTTTGGGGTCGCAGCAACCCTCCCATGATTCGCAGCAAAGTCGTTTTTCCGGCTCCATTGCGGCCGATCAACGCCAGGCATTCCCCTGCCTGCACCTCAAACCGGATCTTGCGCAATGCCGGATAATCGCCGTAATATTTCCAAAGGTCCTCGACGGCGACGGCAGTCATGCGCGCCGCTTTCCTCTAACAGGAGGAGCCGCCGCCACGTCTTGCCGGGGGCCGCCGCCGGTGCGGTAAAGCAGCACCAACCCGAGCACCAGAATCGCCACGATCAGCCCCAGGACAACGTACACACGCTCATACACCCGCGGCAGAATCTCCTGGATACCCGGGCCCTCCTCGCCGCTTGCGCCCGCGGATTCGCGTAACGAGCCCTGACCTTCAATGTTCACCGTGAAGTCCTGGGCAGTAAGGCTGTAGATCGCTGCTTGCGTGGCGGGCTCGCGGCCCAGTTCACTCAGGCCCTCGCCCTTCAGCGTTACCCCGCGCGGCGTCACGAGGCGGGTGGTGCCTTCCTTGTGAAGAATCTTTCCGGTGAATGCGGCGGGCGAGCTGAGCGGCATCTCATAGGTGAGCTGGAAGCGCGTTTCCCCGGGTTTGATGGGAAAGTCCACGCCGAAGACATTCGGTATTTTGGTGGGGACGGCGGCCCGCTCAATGGGCATCCCGTTGGGCGCCGACCCCATTACCCGCACCTTCCCCCGGGTCTCCGGCGGCAGGTAGAACTTTAACGTTCCGCTGACTGGCTCATTATAAGTAAGATTGCCGTCATTCTTGTAGATGATGTTCTCGTTGACCATGAGCCGCCCGTCGACGGGCTCAAAGAGCAGCATGTGCTGCAGGATTTTCGCTTCGCCCGGCTTGCCCTGCGAATTCCACACCTCCACCTCAACCCCCGTGCGCGGGGAGTTGGGGGTGAGCATCTTGTTATAGGTAACTCCGTCGTAGGCGGCCTGAATCAGATACGGGCCCGGGCCGGCGGAAGTCTGCAGGTTGAACTTACCGGAGGCATCCGACTTCACCGATTCCAGAGAATCCATGCCGGCCTCACCCAGCTTGTAGATGGTGACGGTGGCGGCGGCTTGCGGCTTGCCGGTGGTGCGGTTGATAACGGTACCATCCACCGCCGCGATCAGAGGCATCGCCCAGAGAAGGAGCAGTTTCATGCGCCGGCGCCTTTCATGGCTTTGCCGCATTCTCCGCAGTACTTCAGCGGCTGGTCGAATTTCGCGCCGCAATGCGGGCAGACATTGGCTTCCACAGTGGGTTTAGATGCCACGGCGGGCGCGGAAGCAACGCGAAGCTGACCCTTCACTTCGTCGATTTGCGCCATCACCTTTGCGAGTTCGCGCTGCAGTTCTACTTTGGTCTTGTTGTAATCCTCTTCGGACAGCTTTCCCACGCGGTATTCGAACTGAAGATCCCGAAGGTTTTCGTAAATCTGATTCTTGCGTTGATCGAGGTGGAGAAAAGGAGAGGGAGGCTCAGACGCGGGAATGTCCTTTTCCCGGACGCCCAGCGTGAAGAGCACAGCTCCGGCGATCAAGAGGGCGGCGGCGGCAAAAAGCATTAGCTATCCAGTTTCGCGAGATCTTTTTCGATCTCATCGTGATACCGGTCGAGCGCGGCGTTGTCCACTCTGCCCTCCGGTACGGAGGGTTTGCGGTAGCGCCGGATGAACACGAAGATGGCCCAAAGTCCCACGGCGAGGGCAAGGAACGGCATCGCCCAGCTCAACAGATTGAATCCGGACATGGGCGGCACGGCGAGCGCGCGCTTGCCTTCCTTCTTGACGAAATCTTCGACGATGGCGTCGTCGGCCATGCCGGTGGCCTGAAGCTTGGCGATGCGTTCCCGGGCGGGAGCGGAGTAATGGCATCCGAGCATCTGGCAGGTGGCGACCGTATTCTTACACGCCGTGCAGAGACAGGCCAGCTTGTCACCCACGCGGCGGATGGCGGGCGTCACCAGGTCAGACGAGCTCTGAGCAAGGCACAGTCCGCCGGCCAGAATGAGGAGCAGCTTATTGATTGACTGGCGCATGTTTTTGAATGTAGCCCACGGTTTCCGTGCGCATGTATTGCATCTTCACCTTGGAAGGAATCAGACAGATGATACTGCCGATCAACAAGGTGCAAAAGCCTACCCAGATCCAGCTGACCAGGGGAAAGACGTAGGACTGGATGATGGCAAGGTTCCGGCCATCATTGGTGACGCCGGCGAAGTTCAGGTAGAGATCTTCATTTAAGCGGCGGCGGATGGCGACCTCGGAAGTAGGCTGCTTGCTGGCCTTATAGAGGCGCTGCTCGGGCTCGAGCGTGCCCACCTGCGAACCGCCTACGTAAACTTCCACTACAGCGCGGCGCCAGGAGTAATTGTCAGTGTCGCCATCCAGCAGATCGCGAATCTTCAGCTCATAGCGGCCAAGATGGAAGCTTGATCCGACCTTCACATCCTGGGTGGAATCTTTATTGAACGCGGCCCCAGTGAAGCCCAGGAACAGAAACACCATTCCCATGTGGACGATATAACCGCCGTAACGGCGCGTGTTGCGGTGGGTGAGTTCCACCATGGCGGCAAACAGATTCTGTCCCGACTTCGCGGCAATGGTTCGCGAGCCCTTCCAGAATTCGATGGTGATGGTTGCGGTAACGAACATGCAAAGTCCAAAAGACATGAGGGCGTAGAAGTGGCGCACGCCGGCGATCACCAGCACGACCATCAGACCGAGACCAAGGATGGAGGGAATCAAAAACGCGCGCTTCAGACTTTCAATGGAAGAACGCCGCCACGCAATCAGCGGCCCAACTCCTGTCAGGAAGAGCAGGAACAAGCCAATCGGCACGTTCACACGGTTGTAAAAAGGCGCGTCCACACTGATTTTCTCGCCGGTGACCGCTTCGGAGATCACGGGGAAGATGGTGCCCCAAAGCACGGCGAAGCAACTGGCCAGGAGGATCAGGTTATTGAACAGAAAACTGGATTCGCGGGAGACGACGCTTTCCAGTTGGGATTCGCTTTTCAGGTAATCCAACCGGTCGAGAATCAGGTAGACGACAGCGGCGATTCCGGCAGCCAGGAAGATGACGAAGTACTTGCCGATAGGCGACTGAGCAAAGGCGTGGACCGAGCCGACGATCCCGCTGCGCGTCAGGAACGTTCCAAAGATGCAAAGGAAGAAGGTGGAAGAAATGAGCACCATGTTCCATACCTTCATCATGCCTTTCTTTTCCTGCATCATCACAGAGTGAAGGAAGGCCGTGGCGGTGATCCAGGGAAGCAGCGAGGCGTTCTCCACCGGATCCCAGCCCCAATATCCGCCCCAACCGAGAACCGCGTATGCCCAGCCCGCGCCCAGCAGCACACCGGCACTTTGGAACATCCAGGTAATGATGGTCCAGCGGCGCGTGGTGTGGATCCAGGCATCGCCCGCCTGGCGGGTGATCAGCGATCCGATGGCGAAGGCGAATGGGACCACGAATCCGACGTAGCCGCAGTAGAGCATCGGAGGATGGATGGCCATTGTCCAGTATTGGAGCAGCGGATTGAGTCCATTGCCGTCGGGAACCTCTGTAATTCCTTTACCGACGGCCAGCATCTGGAAGGGATTCTCCGGGAAGGATATCAGGATCAGAAAGAACCCCTGCACCACCATCAGAATGGCGGTGACGTAGGGCATCATGTCGCGGAACTTGTTGCGATTGGAGAATACGACGATGGCGCTGTAAGTGGAAAGAATCCACGCCCACAGCAGCAGCGAGCCTTCCATGCCTCCCCACCAGGCGGCGAATTTGTAAACCACCGGCATGGCGCGGTTGCTGTGGCTGGCCACGTAAGCAAACCGGAAATCGCTGGTAATCAGCGCATAAACCAGCATGGCCGAGGCGGCGGTGAGCAGCATCCAGATCGTGTATACCGCCCGCTGTCCGCTGACGACCAGACGCGGCTTGGATCGGAGCTTGCCGATCACCGATGCCAGGATGGCGTAGCCCGACAGGCAGAGCGCGAGCAGGATTGCGATTGCTCCTAGATTCTCCATGGAGACTCCTTGATATGTGGTTCAACGCGGACGGGGAGACGAATTATGACGTTCTCTTGTTTACAGGATTTGCCAGCACACCCTGGCCTGGCTTTGCTTCGTATTTTGAGGCGCACTTTGCCTGGATGCGGTTGGAACGGAAGACTCCATCGTCGCCCAGCCTGCCATCGGCCACAGCCTGCGCGCGGTCGCGGAACGTGTCCGGGAGCGGATCGGCGCCATCGTAGACCACTTTCAGCGTTTTCGCTTCCTGCACCATGACAAATTCTACTTCTTTGCCGCGGCGCACAATGGAGCCGGGCTTCACGTCGCCCGCGACTTTCAACCGCTTGGTCTTGAGATCGGGGCTGAGATTCTCAAGCTCGGCAACGGTCTTGTAATAGGACTTGGTTTCACTGACCCCGCCCACGGCAAGCCAGATGAGAGTTCCGACAATGATGGCCATCAGCCCGCCGAACTTCATGTATTTGGTCATTGCTTCCCCTTAAAACAGTATTATAGC
>DATLCW010000089.1:0-35535 GCA_035526195.1 Bryobacteraceae bacterium | reverse complement strand
CCTATCAGGAGAAGTCGAAGAAGTTCGCCCGGCTGGTGAAAGATGTGAACGAGTTTCTGGCGACACTCGAATTGAATCCACGTATGGGCCGGCTCGACATGAGCGTGACCTATCAGGACTCGTGCCATCTCGCGCATGGACAGAAGGTCCGAGTGGCTCCGCGCAAATTGCTGAAGTCCGTGCCCGGACTGCAATTTAAAGAAATGCCGATGGCCGATCTTTGCTGCGGCAGCGCCGGAATTTACAACGTGGTGCAGAACGACATGTCGATGCAAGTGCTGGAGCGTAAGATGGAGTTCGCGAATTCCGTGCAGGCGGAAGTAATCGCCACCGCGAACACGGGCTGCATGCTGCAATTGAGGGCGGGCGTGGCGCTGCATGGAAGAGGGCAGAGGGTGGTTCATGTGATGGAGATTCTCGATGAAGCCTATCGGAACGCTTAGGGCACTGGTTCTTCTGGCGGGCAGGGCTTAGGGCAGACGCCGGAATCGCTGAAGCCGAAGCTGATCGAGATGCGGCGTGATTTTCATAGGAATCCCGAACTGTCGAATCGCGAGGAGCGTACGGCGCGGGTAATTGCCGAAAAGCTCCGGGCACTGAAGCTGGAGGTGCGGACGGGGGTGGCGCAGCACGGTATCGTGGCGGTGCTCAAGGCGGCAAGCCGGGGCCTGTGGTTGCGTGGCGCGCCGATATGGATGCGCTGCCGGTGGAAGAGAACATTGACGTGTCGTACCAGTCTCGGGTTAAAGGCGTGAAACACGCGTGCGGTCACGATGTGCACATGGCTGTGGCTTTGGGAATCGCCGAAGTGCTCGCGGCGCGGCGCGATCGCTGTGGGAAAGGTGGGCTACGCGGCAAGGCCCGTGCTGGCATCGGCGGACAAGTTCATGATCCGCATCCACGGGAAGAAGTCTCACGCGGTGTGGCCGCATCAGGGAGTGGATGCCATCACGATTGGGGCGGAATGCATACTGGCGATGCAATCGATACGCAGCCGGCCCCCGCCGCAGCGATTTTCATCCTAACGGCAGATGGGTTTACACCCTCAACGAGGAAGCCTCCACCATCGACTACATGTCCTACGATGCCGCCACCGGAGCCCTTGCCCTCCAGTCCTCCATCTCCAGCCTGCCGCCTGGCTTTGAAGGTACCAGCTACACCTCCGCCATTCATGTCTCCGCGGACGGCCGCTTCGTCTACGTTCTCAACCGTTTATGTGACACGATCGGCATCTATTCCATCGACGCCGCCGGCTTCCTCGCCAGAGTTGGCCACGTCTGGAGCCGTGGCGACTACCCCCGCGAATTCGCCTTCGAGTCCTATGGCCGCTATCTCTACGTCCTGAATGAAAGGAGCGACAATGTAGTCGCCTTCGGCGTGGACCACGGTACCGGGCGTCTCAACTTCACCGGCAAATGGACTGGAGTGGCCTATCCGATGGACATGGTCTTCCTCTCGCTCTAGTCCTCTCCAAACAGCGCGCAGGCTTTTTTAAAATGGCAATTCCGTAGAACGCGAAGCATGCGTCCCGCTTCACGGGGCGCATGCTTAAAGTCAATACAGGTATTCGCACTCTCCCCGGTCTCGAAGATGCCGCGCAGAAACGGTTGCCGGTGCCGGATACAGCACCCATCGTCGGCCTCAGCAGCGCGTATGAAAGGGGCTACTGAAATGCGTGGATGCCGGGGCAGAAACATGCAAAAATTACTACGCCGGCCGCAAAGGTTATCCAGACACGAGGGCGCGAGGCCCGTTTCCCCAACCCCTCATCAGGTGTGCCATGATTTCATCCATGCTCGATACAAACGCGCCGCCCGATCCCGGCCGCATTCTCCAGACGGCTTTCGCTTTCTGGTCTTCCAAGGTTCTGCTCACCGCCGTTGAGTTCGGCGTGTTCACCAAACTCGCGCAGCGCCGCCTTACCGGAGCGGAACTCGGCGCAGAAGTCGGCCTGCACCCGCGGGCGGTAAGCGATTTCTTTGACGCCCTGGTCGCGATGCGGTTCCTCGAGCGCGATGGCGACGGCCCGTCGTCAAAGTATTCCAACACACCCGACAGCGCGCTCTACCTCGACAGCGGACAGCCCCGTTATGTGGGCGGTATTCTCGTCATGCTCAATGCGCGGCTCTTCAAATTTTGGCACGACCTGCCGGAAGCTCTGCGCACGGGAAAGCCGCAGAATGAAATTAAGCATGGCCAAAAGGGAATGTTCGAGGAACTCTACGCCGAGTTGCCGAGACTTGAGCAGTTTCTCGGCGCAATGACCGGCCTCTCGCGGATCAACTTCGAAGCATTTGCGGCGAAGTTTGATTTTTCAAAGTTCAAGACCCTGTGCGACGTCGGCGGCGCGACCGGCCTGCTTTGCATCGAAGCCGCCAAGGCGCATCCGCATCTTCAGTGCATTTCCTTCGATTTGCCGCCGGTGGAAGCGATCGCGCGGAGACACATCGCAGCCGCCGGGCTGAGTGATCGCATTGGCACAGCGTCCGGGGACTTCTTTAAAGACCCATTGCCCCAAGCGGACATACTGACGATGGGCATGATTCTCCACGACTGGAATCTGGAGAAGAAGATGCATCTCATCCGCGCGGCCTACGATGCCCTTCCCGCCGGCGGCGCGCTTGTCGCGATCGAAGCTCTGATCGACGACGCGCGCCGTGAAAACCTTTTTGGTCTGCTCATGTCTTTGAACATGCTGATCGAATTCGGCGACGCGTTCGACTATTCCGGGGCGGATTTCCGCCAGTGGTGCGCGGAGGTTGGATTCCGCCGCTTCGAGGTGCTTCCTCTGGCGGGCGCATCGAGCGCGGCTATTGCCTACAAATAGCGCTCCGCGCGGCGCGTGAGATGTTATGCGCGGCTGAATATTGAATTACTGACAGTGCCGGTGCTGTCGGCAAAAACGTCCTGGCCGATGCCGAGGGATCGCAGAATGCTGAGATGCACGTTCGACATGCGCGTCTCGCCCTGGCGCCAGTACGTGCCGTGCTTGAGGCCCATGCTGGCGCCGCCGGCGATCAGGGTAGGCAGGTTGCGGGGGTTGTGCGTGGTACTGGCGCCGCTGCCGAATAAGACGATGGTGTTGTCGAGGACGCTGCCGTTGCGGTCCTGATAGGAGTTGAGCCGTTGAAGGAAGTGCGCCACTTGTTGGCTCAGGAACAGGTCGTATTTGGCAAACTGCAATTGCCCGTCCTTGTCCACGGCATGCGAAAGGTTGTGATGTGTTTTCGAGAGCCCCAGCTTCAGCGGGAAGGTATCGCTGATCCCCATGCCGTCTTCCCGGTTGAGCATGAAGGTGACCGAACGGGTGATATCCGCATCGAATGCCAATGTGATCAGGTCGAACATGTTGCGGTAGTACTCCGCCGGCTCTCCCTCAAAGGTCGCGTCGAGATTCAGGTGAGAGTAGTCCTGCTTTTTCAGAGGGACACCGATCCAACGCTCGGAGGCGATCAGCCGCGACTCCACTTCATTGAGGGAGGTGAGGTACTGATCCATGCGTTCGCGGTCTGACTTGCCGAGCTGTTGAGCAAGCGACCGCGCGCTCTCCACCACGGCGTCCACCAGCTTCATGCGCCGCCGCAGGTTCTCGTGTTCCGATTCGAGCGACGCGCGGTCTCCCCGGAACAAACGATCGAACACGCGACGCGGGTTGTTCTCTGCCGGAATGGGCCTACCTTCGAGACTGTAGGAGATGGTGCCCGTGCGGGAGAGGAAGCCCGTGCCGGCATCGATCGACAGAACGAGCGACGGTTGCCGGCAGTACTGTTTGGTGTGCAGGGCGATCACCTGGTCGAGTCCGGCGGAGTTGTAAGTTCCTGGCTTCGGGTTGTGCAGCGGCGCGCCGGTGAGCCACATATCGGAGCAGACATGCGGGTCCGCTTTGGGGCCGCTGGGATGGTAGAGTCCGCCTAAAAAGCTAAGTTGTTTTTGGAATGGTTTGAGCGGTTCCGTGGAGTGGCCAAATTCGAATTCGCCATTGCGCTCGACGGTGGGAAACCAGCTCCACGCCTCGAGGCCGTGCTCGGATTGCGGGAGCGACATGCCGTTGGCGGTGTAGAGGGCGCAGAAACGGCGCGGCGCCTGAGCGATCACTTCAGTCCCCATGGCATCGAGAACGGGCAGGGCCAGCGCCATGCCGCCTATTCCTTTAAGAAAGGCCCGGCGATCGATTTGTGTGATGCTCATCGGTATCTCCGCATTTTCATTTTTCCAGGAACAACGCGCTGTTGACGACAAACCGGACTATATCCTTCATTCTGTAGCCGCCGGCTTTCAATTTCAAGCCATCCTGTTTCAGCGAGCTGAGCTCATTGTACGCCAGGCTGCGGCCGGTGGCATACGTCGCCAGATGCAGGAGGACGCTGTAGGCCACCTGATCGATGCGGTCCTGGCCCAGATAATGCTTGAGATCCTGGATGCCGGAGACTTCCGTCTTATCGGGCAGCTGCGACCGGGCATCGACGGGCGGCGGCTTGAATCGCCCCCCTGCGTCGAACTCCTCGAAGGGAACGCCCCACGGGTCAATCTTCGAGTGGCACTGCATGCAGCCGGGTTGATTGCGGTGGCGTTCGAGCCGCTGGCGAAGTGTGAGCTGGGCCGTGTCCTCCTTGAGGGCCGGCACGTTGGGCGGGGGAGGATCCGGCGGTTCGGCGATGATTTTGCGCGCCAGCCACGCCCCGCGCTTCACGGGGTTCGATTCGCGGCCATCGGACAGGCCCGCCAAAATCGCCGCCTGCGTGAGCACGCCGCCTAACCCGGTCTGGCCATGCGGGATGGGGACAAATCGAAAGCCGCTCTCGATTTTATCAGGGAGGTCATAGTAGCCTGCCACGACTTCATTGGCCATGACGAAATCAGAGTCAATGAGATTCCGCACGGGCAGGTTGTGCCGGATCAGGTGTTGCAGAAAATAAACCGGCTCCTGTGCCAATTGCGCGCGAGTGTCGCGGGTGAGCTTGGGAAAGCGTTTGCGGTCTGGCTCGAGCACATGGAACTTGTCGAGACTGAGCCATTGGGGCGTGAATTCGCGGATGAACCGGAAGAATCGCGGATCCTCAATCATCCGCCCCACTTCGGCATCCAACTGTTTGCGGAGGGTACCGCCGGCGGCTAATTGGAGCGTGGCGGCATCGGGCGGGCCGTTCCACAGGAAGTACGACAGCTTGGAAGCAAGTTCGTAGTGGTCGAGCGGCTCGGGGCCGGGCGTGCGGCTGTTTTCGATCAGGAACAAGAACTGCGGCGAGGTCAACACGACCTGGAGGGCATCCTTTACGCTCTCCTGAAAATTGCCTCCGGCTGCGAAGGATTTTGCGAACACCGCCG
Organism: Bryobacteraceae bacterium; assembly: GCA_035526195.1. Classification (GTDB taxonomy): domain Bacteria; phylum Acidobacteriota; class Terriglobia; order Bryobacterales; family Bryobacteraceae; genus CADEFT01. The sequence continues at coordinate 30,210 of DATLCW010000089.1, read as the reverse complement.
TCAGCGCGGACTCTTCCGTAGCCGTGATGGGACGACGGTAAGCGCGGGCGGCGAAGGTTCGAATGATATCGCGCGCATAGGCCGGCACATCCTGTTTGCGGCCGGAATCGAGGAAGATGTTTCGATGGGAGGCCGGGGGCCACATGTCGTAAAAGGGTCCCTCGAATTCCACGGAACGGATCAGCAGCCGGGGCATATCACGGCCATCGGTGTACTCGCTACGGACGCCGATTTCCCGAATGCCCGCGAGATAATTGACGTTGTCCTTTTCGACATTCGGACTGGGAAAATTGCGGATAGCTCCCTCAAACACAAACCGGGTGAGGTTGCCGCCGGCGACGGTTTGCGGCTCCCCCACTGGCGCGAACGTGCTGCCGCAATCGCGGCGCAGCCCCAGATGCACACCGAGGCGCGGCATCCGCTTTTCAAAGGTGCGAAAACGGCGCGCGGCTTCGTGGCCGGGAGGGAGCGGAGTGAACACGATGCGGTCCAAATCCGTAATGCCTGTATGTTGCGCGTGGAGCGGCAGCGTACCAGCCGGGAGTCTCAGCACAAGGAATGACGGCTGTTCCAGCATGGCTGAGAACTGCCGCTCCCCCAGAGTCAGGGTCACGTCCTGGGATTTCTCGGGGGGCGGTGGCTGGACCAACCGTTGTCCAGGCTGCACCAATGCCTGAATCTCCGCCTCTTTGAGGGCGCGGCGATACAGCCGCACTTCATCCAACTCGCCGCGAAAATGTTGCGCATCGGGAATGCGGCCGATATGAAGATTTGCCTTGGGATGGTCGAGGTTCGCCGGGCCCATCTGTCCCTTGGCGACCGGGTAGCCGTTGAGATAAAGACGCGATTCCTGCTTGCCGCGCCGTACAACGGCGGCGACATGCTGCCAGGCATCGGCGCGAATGACTCCGGGAGGTGAGGAAACCGCTCCCTTGGGGGTTTCGATCCGCAAGACGCCTTTGTCGCCGGGCATCGTCAATTGCCAGCCGTAGGTTCCGGCAATGCCCGCTTTACGGAGCTGCCGGGGATGAATCCAAGCCGCCACGGTGAGGTCGCCGTCGCCGATGTTTGTGGCCTCCGTACCGGGTATCACGAAGGAATCGCCATCGCCGTCGAGCGAGAGAGCTTTGCCAAACGGGGAATCGATGAAGTGAGCATTTCCTTCGAGGCGGCCAGCCTGGTCGCTACCCTCAAAGAGCCATGAGCCGGCGAGCCCGTCGTCGAGCCGCGAGGAGTCGGCGGGGAGCGGCGTATTTCTTAGCGGAGCGGTGTAGATGTCGACCTGATAGATACCAGGCTTAGCGAGGGTGACGGTTTGGCGAGTTTTCGGGTTACGGGCAATGACCCTGTCTGAACCCTCGGGCGTCTGGGCGGGGGCGCCTCGATCAAGCAGCAAACCGTCGTTATATTTCGCCGCCATGACGGTCACTCGAGAGCGCCCGCTATCGGGCAGTTCACGCAGTGAAATCTTAAAGTTCGCCTTCGGCCCGTAGGTGCCATCGCCTCCGAAGAGTTCATCGCTGGGGATGGCCGGCCGCAGCAGGAGCCCGCCTGGGATCGTGCTGTAGGCATGACCCTTGGGATAGCCGGTATTGCCGCGCATGCAGGCAAAGACCGCGTGATAAATACTGTCGTACTCTCTCCAGCCGCGGACGGTATCGTTGCCGGCGTAGCCTTCGATGAAACGGTATTTCGTCCGCATGGAGAAAGGTGTGAAGGCGAACGGTTTGGTGAACGCCGGTTGCGTGACGACGAAATCTTTGTTTTCCAGAAGGAGGCTATTGGCTCCCAGGATGAGGGGTTCGGGGAACGGTTGGGGATTGATCGACGCTCCCAGATCGACGCGGAACTTCTGAATGGTGGGCTTGGACTGCGGATCGACGATGGATCGGTTGAGGGCTTCGGCGGCGATTTCGAAGTAGGCTTCGAGCAGCATGGGCGAGAGCTGCAGCGTATCCTTGTTGTTCACGAATCCATCGCTCGACACCGCGTCGGGAGGAAGCGCTTCGGTGAGATCGTCGTCGAGCAGCAACAAGTGGCGCAGGGTGTTGCGGTATTGGGAAACGGTGAGGCGGCGCACGAGGCCGTTTTTCGGCAAGGGGCGGGAGCGAGCCTCGTTGAGAGCATGGGTGATCCAGGCCACCGCCCGTTGGCGATCGGCGCTGGTGGGCTGCGGCTGGCCTTTTGGCGGCATGGTGCCGTCGGCAATCCGTTTCCGTACGGCGTCCCAGAGCTTAACGTGCCGGTCTTCGAGCGCGGCGTCCAGTTGGTCGACACGCACGCCCGACATTGCCGTCTCCTCGTTGTGGCAGCGTACGCAGTTCTGTTTGAGAAACGGCTTCACATCCTCAGCCATGCCGGCAATGGAAAAAAGCGCGAGAGCGCACACGGTTTGCAGTGCGGAGGTCATGAGATGCTGCGCGACTTCAGGTTAGCATCCAGAGGACCGGGATGCTGTTTTTTGAGGGTGCTCCGGTAGCCGACGATACTGACAAGAATGAACAGCAGGACCCAGATGCCGCCGACCGAGAGAATCTCGGCGTTGGCCGGCGGACCGGGAATGGCATGGGAGGCGCGGGCGACCATCCAAACCAGCGATAAGAGTCCGGCCAATAGTACGGCAGCCGTAATGTAATCGACGATTCGCTTTGGGCTCGGGGCATTGGGGACAACTGCGGCGGGGGTTCCCCGATCCCGTTCCGACATCTTTTGGGCGATGCGGGCGGCCACCTCTTCAGGAGCCGTGGTAAGGACGTGATGGCGGCCCCAGAGACCATACCAGATTCCGGCGGCGGCATAGAGCAGCATGGTGGGCAGGATGACCTGCACGTTGACCCATACATAGAGGTAGCCGGCGAAGGCCGAGAGCAGACCGACGAAGATGATCAGCCATGGGAAAACCGGAGACTGATACGAGCGAAACAGACGCGGTTCCCTGCGCCGCAGCACGAGCAGACAGGTCATGGCCAGGATGTACCAGATGACGGCTGTCAGGGTAGAGATCAAAATGGATATCGCCGTCGCCTGTTCCTGGAAATGTCCGAACACGATGAAGCAGATGGCAATGACGGTGCAGACAATGAGAGAGACGCCCGGTGTGCGGCGGGTGGAGTGGACGGTTCCGAGAGCCCGCGGTACGTATCCGGCCCGGCCGAGCGAGAACAACTGGCGGCTGGTGGCATAGAGCATCGCGCAGTAAGAGACCACCATCCCGGCGAGAGCGACGGCGGAAAAGGTTTGCAGGAACCAACCGGTTCCCCAGACCTTCTTGAAGACGAGCGGCAGCGGGTAGACGACGGCGCCGGCTTCCTGGTAGGGCGCGGCGGCACAGACGAAGAACCAGGTGAGGACAACCAGGATGACGAGCGTGATTTGCGCCAACACGAGTCCTTTCGGGATGGAGATGTGCGGCTCGTGGGCTTCTTCCGAGGCTAGAGCAACGGTTTCGATCATCACCAGCCACCACAAGGCGTAAGGCACCGCTCCGAGCACTCCCGCCCAGCCGCCGGGCAATAACGGTTTGGTTAAAATGCGGGCGAGCGATACACCGGGAATGGCAGCAATCCAGAACCAGACCAGGGCGCCGATGGCGGCGTAGGTGAGCCACAGCGTGATAACCGCCTGTTCTTTGACTCCGATATATTGCACGACTAAAAACAGCAGTACGCAGAGGATGGCGGAGATGGTTGTGGTGAGCGGATCAGGATGATCGGGATTCAGCAGGAAGGCGACATAGCCGCCGGTGGCGAGCGCCGTGCCGATGGCGGCGAACAGGCATTCGAGGAACATTGACCAGCCCATGAGGAAGCCGAATCCCCGGCCGAGCGCGCGGCGTCCGTAGGCCATGGGGCCGCCGGCAAACGGCATTGCCACCGAAAGTTCAGAAAGGCCCAGAACCCAGGTGAGATAGAGGCCGCAAACGATGAGGGAAGCGATCAGCATGCCGATGGGCCCGGCCACAGGAAGGCCGAAGTTCCAGCCGAAGTACTCTCCGGTGATCACGACGCCCACCCCCAGCGACCAGATGTGGATGGCTCGCAGCGGCTTCTTGAGAACGTGCTGGCGGATGTACTCGACGTCCTCGGGCAGCAGCAGGGCCGGATCGATGTGCGATTCCCGGATGACCTCCTGAACGATGGAGTTCAGCAGGCGGTCCTGGTCGCTGGTGTTTTCCAAGGATGGTTTCTCCATGTTAGTTTACTTCAGAGTTCCTGCGGCTCCGCGCGATAACACGATCACGAAGGCGTTCACAAAATCGGAAAGAAACCCGCCGACGAGGGGCACAACGAGAAATGCCAGGGGCGAATCGCCGAAGCGGTCGCGCAGTTCTTCGAGAGCGGCCATGCTGTTGGCGGTGGTGCCGAACATGAACCCGCAGTATCCGGCGGCGATGAGGGCGGCATCGTAGCTCCGGCCCAGCACGCGCCATGTTAGCCACGCCAGCGCGAAGTGACGGGGACTTGCGCCAGAAGGATGACCAGCACCGGTCCGGCGAGTCCGCGCAGCTCCCAGTACTTTAGTGTCCAAAGCGCCAGCGGAATGAACCACGCCAGCGCCGCCGAGCCTACTGCCTGGGTCCATCCCGCGGGCATCCGCAGGGAGGGTGAGCGGGTGGCGAGCGCGCGCAGTAGAGCCGCCATCACCATGGCGCCAATGTAACCGGGAAGGGAGATGGGGATGCCGCCGATGCGTCCCACCAGCAGGAGGTTGAACGCCTGGCCGAGCCCCATCGCTACACCGAACAACACAAGCACCCGAAGCAGTACCAGACTTGAAACGGCAGCCTTTTCCAGCGGCTGTTCTTCGGGGATGAGCAGAGGAGTCGGCGTTGGCTTCACGCCTTCGCGCCGGACGAGGAATGCGCCGAAGGCTCCACTCACCATTCCGGCAAACAAAATGCCGGTGAGCGCAGAGGCGAGTGCGACGGCGGTGGCGCCGCGAGCGCCGGCCTCCTCGAAACTCATTCCGAAGGCGAGGCTGGTGGCCGGGCCTCCGGCGAGGGCCATCCCGCCGGCGGCGATGCCGAGCAGCGGGTTGAGTCCCTGGGCGCGCGCCACGGCGATTCCCGTTGCATTTTGGGCCAGAGCGCCCATCGTGAACATCGCGAGCAGGCGAAGGAGGGGAGCGCCGCCACGCCGGAGCGCGTCCGCGTCGAGGCTGAAGCCGATCGAGGTGAAGAAGGCGACCATGGCCAGGTTTTGAATGGTGGGATCGACGGCCATTTCCACGCCAACGCCGCGCAGGCTGAGGGTGATGGCGGCAAGGAGGAAGCCGGCCACGATGGAGGACGGAATCGACCAGCGGCGCAGCACCGCGAGGCGGGAGTGAAGCACATTGCCGGCGGCGATGGCTATCGCGCCCGCGCCCAACACCCAGAAGCTGTTGACGGCGAGCGTGCGCATGCTATCCGGATTTCAGTGCGAGACTGCCGCGGCCGCCTTCTCGCCGAGCAGCTTGCCCGTGCGGAAGCGAGATGGAGTGAAAGGAGCGATGATGGCCGGTGTTTGGCCGGTGGCGATCATCTGCGCCGTATATTTGCCGGCGGCGGGCGCCGCTTTGAAGCCGTAAGTGCCCCAGCCGACGTTCATGTAGAAGCGGTCGACCTCTTCGGCGCAGCCGATGATGGGGGCGAAGTCGGGCGTCATGTCGCAGATGCCGCCCCACTGGCGGAGCACGCGAACGGCGTGCAGTTGCGGGAACAGCTCAAGCGTGTAGGTTGCCATCTGTTCCAGCGTGGGCAGGGTGGCCCGCATGCTATAGGACTGGTAGGGATCGATTTCGGCTCCGATCACCAACTCGCCCTTGTCGGTCTGGTTGACGTAGACATGCAGCGTGGCCGAGACAATCACGTGGTTTAAAAAAGGTTTGAGCGGCTCGGTGACGCAGGCCTGCAGCGGGTAAGAGACGATGGGGAGCGGCACCGACACCATATCGGAGATGGTAGTGGCCCAACCGGCGGTGCAGTTCACGACGGTTTCGGCGGCGATTTCTCCGCGGTTGGTGAGTACGCCTTCGATGCGGCGGCCATTGCGGCGGATGCCGGTGACTTCGGTGTGGGTGTGAATCTCGATGCCCATGCGGTCACAGGCGCGGGCGTAGCCCCAGACCACCGCATCGTGGCGGATCACGCCGCCGGGCGGATGATAGAGCGCGGCAAGGATGGGGTAACGGGCGCGATTGCTCACGTCCATGGCGGGGACGAGTTTGCGGATTTCGGCGCAATCGATCATGCGGCTGTCGACGCCGAGCAACTGGTTGTTCTCGGCGCGCACCCGCAGGCCTACGATGCCCGCGTCCGAATGGGCGAGCGTGAGGTGACCGCATTGGGTGAACAACACGTTCCACCCCAGTTCTTCAGACATCCTCTCATAGAGCTTTACCGACGCGTCGTAGAACGGAATGCCTTCCGGCGTGCGGTAGTTGGAGCGGAGGATGGCGGTGTTGCGTCCGCTGTTGCCGCCGCCGAGATAGCCGCGGTCGAGCAGCGCGACCTTGCGCACCCCATGGAGCTTACCCAAATGATACGCGGTGGAGAGGCCATGCACGCCGGCGCCGACGATCACAACGTCGTACTTCTTTTGCAGCTCGTGCGAACGCCACATCCGCTCTTTATTGAAGAGAGAGAGCATCGTCTACAGGGCCTCCCCGGCGCCGGCTGCGGCCGGCCGCAGGTGGAACTCTTCGCCCGCGTGGAGAAGCGCTTCCCAAACGCTGACGCCGTAGTCGCGGGCCACCAGCAGATGAAAGGCGGGCAGTCCGCCGCGGTCCTCCCGCAGCACGATACAGTGCGTGTGGGCGAGCGATGCCTGGGCGCAGCCTCCATCGGCGAGCGCGCCCTCGCTCACGTTGAGGGAAGTGAGCTTGGAGAGGATATCACGCGCACGCGGCCCGATGAGAAGGAAGTCGGCAAAGACGGAGGTGACGTCCGTGGAATAAACGGTACGGGGAGCAAACCCCTTCAGCCAGTCATCCACCACAGGGGCCGGTTGCTTGCCGGCAATCAGTGCGCGCGTGCGCCCGAGGCGGTAAAAGCGAAACCCATCGGGCGGGGTGAGCGGGTGGGCGACCGCGGTTCCCTGCAATTCGATTTTGGTTTGGCCGGTGCAGTCGGAAATCGAGGCAACGTTCATTGGCGCAGCCGTTCTCCTTCCGGGTCATAGAACGCCGCCTGGCGTACCGATGCCTTGACCAGACGCCCGGCGATGCGGACGTCGAGTTCCCGGCCATCGGCGGCGTGATCGGCGGGAACCCATGCCATGCCGATCGCGCATTGGCGGAAAGGCGAATAGCGCGCGCTGGTGACGCGGCCCACGGGGCGGCCGTCGACGACGATCGGCGCGCCGTCATCAGGCAGCGCATCGCCGCTCATTTCAAAGCCGACCAGACTTTCACGGACCGGGGTCCGCGACGCCCGGGTGAGCGCGTCGCGTCCAATGAAATCGGGTTTGTCGAGCCGGGCCACCCATGCCATGTCCGCATCAAACGGAGTGGTGAGCGCATCCGTGTCGACGCCGACGATCACATGCTTCTTCTCGAGCCGTAGCAGCCGCTGCGCTTCAATGCCGAACGGCCGGATGTCGAACTCGGCGCCGGCTTCGAGCAGCGCGCGCCAGAGGTTTGGCCCTTCTTCGGCCGGGTAGTGGATCTCCCATCCCGCCTCACCCACGAAGCCGATGCGCATGAGGAACGCCTTGACGCCGGCCACGGTTGTCTCCCGGCAGGCCATGTAAGGAAACGATTCGCGGGAGAGATCGCAGTCCGTCAGTTTGCGCAGCGTCTCCCGCGCTTTGGGACCGGCCAGGTTCACCGCCGCCAGACCGGAAGTGATATTGGTGAGCCACGCGTCCCAACCGGTTCCCGCAAGCCACCAGCGGAGCCACTGGTCGACGAACTCGATATTTCCGGTGGTGGTGCTGAGGAAATAGCGGTCGTCAGCGAGTCTGGCGATGGTACCGTCGTCGAGAATCACGCCGGAGTCGTCGCAGATGACGGCATAACGAACGCGGCCTGTTTTGAGATCCGAGAAACGGTGCGTGTAGACCTTATCAAGGAGTTTGCCTGCGTCCGCACCCTGCAGGGTCAGCTTGCCGAGCGTACTCACGTCGATGAGCCCGACACGTTCGCGGACCGCCTTATATTCGGCGCGCACACATGCGGTTTCGTCCGCCGGGCCGGAGCGGTAGTAACGGGGCCGCTTCCAGTCCCCCATGTCGAGCCACACGGCTCCGGCGGCTTCGTGCTCGCCGTGCATCGGTGTGCGGCGGATGGGATGGTGGCGCGGGCCGGCCAAGGCGCCCAAGCTTACGGAAGGGTTGGGAGGACGGGAGGTGGTGACGCCGGTATTGCCCATGGATCGGCCGGTGAGCTCGGCGCAGATACGGATGGCGGCGAGCTGGCACATCTTGCCTTGGCAGGGGCCCATGGTGGTGGTGGTGTAGCGCTTGAGGGTTTCGATATGATCGAACCCTTCTTTGATGCCGTCATGGAGATCGGAAGTCGTTACGTCATTACAGACGCAGACAAAGGAACGCTTCGAGGCCTCAGGGCGGCTGGCACCGGAGACCGTGAGGCTCGTTCCGGCGACCGAGCCGGCCGCCGATACGGTGGGTGGGAGGTCCTGGGCGAGAAAAGCGCCGCATGCTTCGTTCCAGGCTAGTTTCGCTCCGGCTTGCGCGAGCAGTCCTGAATCCGGCACGAGGGGTCCACAGAGGACCAGCAGGTCGCAGGGAATCCTTCCGGTATTTGTTTTTACGGAGGTAAGGGCCTGACTGCCCGTTGCGGCGCGGATTGTTTTCGGGTCCACGATAGCGGCCACCTTGACACCGGCGCTCTTCAAATCGGCGGCTACGTTTTCGGCGCGCGGGCCGGCGCCGGCTACGACGGCCGTTTCTCCAGGCTTGATGCCATGAAGGCGGATGAGCCGCTGCGCCGCTGTGGAGAGCATCACGCCCGGCAGGTCGTTATTGTCGAAAACAAAGGGCGTTTCGTAGGCTCCGGTGGCGACGATGACATGACCGGCGCGAAGGTGGATGAGACGCTCTTTCACCGTTCCATGAGGATGGGGCTGGAGTACGCCGAGCATATTGCCTTCAAACAGGCCAAAACAGTAGCTTCCGGTGAGAAGGCGAATGCGGGCTTCGGCGGAGACACGCGCGCGAAGACCGGCGGCGTCCTCCGCGCCTTGCTGGTAGCGCGCGCGGCCGCCGAGCTCAGGTTGATCGTCCATAAGCACAACGCTTGCGCCGCGGGCGGCATGTTCCAGAGCGGCGGTCATGCCGGAACTTCCGCCGCCGACGACGGCCACTTCGCTATGCCACCAGGCATGTTCGTACTCGCCGGCGGTGTCGGTTACGGCGGGCGGCTCACCCAATCCGGCCACGGCGCGAATTTGCGGCTCCACCATGTGCCACAGTTTGTGGCTGCGAAACACTTTGTAATACCAGCCGGCGGGCATCATGAAGTCGAAGTGCTGCGAGGCGCTGAGAACATCGTTCTCGAGCGAAGGCCAGGCGTTCTGGTGTTTGACGACCATGCCTTCGCGCGCGGCTACCGTGCAGGCGCGCACGTTCGGGACTCCATCGACATTCACCAGACAGTTGGGGCAACGTCCGGCGGCGCAGAGCAGCCCGCGCGGGCGGTGATACTTGAAGCTGCGAGTAAACACCCGGCGGCCAGAGCGATAGAGAGCGGATCCGACGGTGTCGCCCGGTTCCGCTTTTATAGGGCGGCCATCGAATTGAAACGTGCTCACTCGCTGTCCTCGCCGGGGAACCAGGTTCGCTTCACTTCGTTGTTTACAGTGTTGCGGATCGCCTGGAGCCACTGACGGCAACCCGCGCGGTGGAACCACCATTCCAGTTGCTCGCCGGCGCGGTTGGCTTTCGAATGGAGATAGGTGGTCCATTCCTGTTGAGGGGCGTCCGGGGTGGGGCGCTGCTTCAACTCGCCGCCAAAGCGAAACTCGTAAACGCTCCGCGGGCCGCATTGCGGACAGCGCAACTGAAATGACAAGCGAACCTCCTTGGGGGACCCGGTGGGTAGAACCGAACTCACTTTTATAACAGATATCGATTGCGGATGACACATTTGGGACGGCTTCCGGGCCACTTGCTCACGCGCGTGGCTCGGTAACCTTCTGTAAATCCGGGCTTTCCGGTGATGGTACGGCACTTGTGGGTTCGCTCTGGGAGCGGCGCTCGGATTGCACGTGTTGAAGGATGGTTATCCAGCGGTCCGTAGAGCGGCTGAGTTCCGCTTCGTAACGGGCCAGTTGGAGGGGGCTCACGGAGGATTGATCGAGGTTGCGGGTGGAGAAGGCCTGACGGGTGATGGGATCGACGAGGGAGAACTCCTTTTTGATTTGCGGGGCATCGATCTGCATTTGCAGGTTGGTGATCGCGGTTTCAAAGGAGGCGGCGCGGCGGGAGCGCCAGGCGGCGCTGATCGCATTGTCGAGGAGGATCGCTTCCCAGGCGTTTTGCGGCTTGTGGGATTGCAGGGCTCCGTCGATGACTTCCTGCAGGGCTTCGCGGGATTCTCCGTCGATGATGATGACGCTTTTGGCGGCGAGGCCGTGGCGCAGGGAGTTGAGAGAGGAGTTCCGCTTGCCCTCAGGGGTGACGGGGCCTTTGGAGAGGGCTCCGTTTTGGCGGGCTCGTTGGGCTCGCCGACGTTGTTTTTCGCGATCTTTACGAGACATGGGGATTCCTATTTAGATGCAGCGGGCCAGGATGTAAGGGTTTGCGGTGGGGCAGCTTTGGAATGCTTTCCACACCGCTAATGCGGTGGCTATGGCCAGATCGTCGTGGACCTGGCTGTGGGCCGGCTGGCAGGTGACGACGCTGATGTTGCGGAGCTCCTGCTTTAGGTGATCGAGATGCGGGATGTTGGCGGGGATGCGGATGCGGTTCTGCTCAAGGTGGAGAGCGAGAGTCTGGATGAGCTCACGGCGGGGGGTGAGCCAGCCATCGTGGTCGTGTCGCGTTTTGCGGCCGGAAGTGATCGTCACCGGCTCCAGACGGCAGTTGAGGAGATCGCGGCGCAGCATTTCGACGATCGGCAGGCCGACGCCGGAGGCATCGACTACTACGGTGCAACGATCCTCAAAGGCGGGATGCTGGCAGAGGTCGCGGACGTGACGGATGATGTCCAGATAGGTGGTTCCGAGCGGGAGACGCTCGAGGTAGCGGAGGCGATATTGGAACTCCCATTTGTGCTGGTAGGTGGAGTAGTCTTTTTCGGGGAACATGACGAGGGTGCGCTCGATGATGGAGATGGCGGCGTAATCCATGCGCTGGCCGAGGTCGAGGCCGACGTAGAAATCGCAGAATTTCCGGGGAAAGAAATTGGCAGTTGGCGCATCGGGTTTGCCGAGGGGTGAGATGGCGGTGGTGACGGCGGATTCCAGCCAGGTATCGCGAAAGGCGGAGGCTTCGGCGTTGAGGAATTCGCACCCGTATTCCTGGTTAAAGATATCGGTGGTGCGTGTACGTCTCATTTCAGCGAGGAATTTTTTAGAAATGCGAGGGCATTCGGATGCGGGGACGCTGATGCGCTGCCATTGCGTGTCCTGACCGGACCAAACGTCGTAGAAAAAGCCGGTGCGTCCATTGGGGGTGCTGAGGAGCCAGAGGCTGCCGCCGGCGCCGGAAGCGATCATGGGCAGGACGGAGTCATACATGCGATCCGGGACGCGGGAGGCTTCATCAATGATGAGGAGGTCCACGCCGGAAAAACCGCGACAGGTATCCTCATTGGCGGGGAGGCCGACGATGCGGCTGCCGTTGGGGAAGAGGACGGAGATGCGATTGTCGCCATCGCCTTTGAGGGTGAGGCCGAGACGGGGCAGGAAGTCTTCGAGCTTGCGGACGAATTCGGCGCTCTGGCGTCCGCTGGGGGTGACCACGAGGATGAGGCTTTTGGAGAAGTGGTGAGCGCGATGGATGGCGATTATTGCGGTGATGGTGGATTTGCCGCATTGGCGGCTGCAGTTCAGGATGACCCGTTTGGAGGAGAGACGGAGCATTTCTTTTTGGCGCGGCTCGGGATGGAATTGGAGTTGGCGGGCGGCGAAGAGGGCGGGGTCGAGGAGGAGAGGGTCGAGGGGCATTATGGGTGGTCCAGGAAGCGCTCGATGGTGATGTAGACGGCGGCTCGGGCTTCGGGGAAGGCTTCGAGGGTGCGCATAATTTCCTGTTCGAGGCCGGGTTTGGTTGGGGCGCCGGGATTCGGAGCGGTGGCAGGGGTGATGATGGCGTGGATGAGTTGATCGCAGTTTCCGGACATGGGAGATAGAAAAAGCGCGCCCCTGAGGCGCGCTGGTTGGGTTCCGTTTCTTGAACAAAAGGCTAGACACGGACGGCCGTGGCCCTTTGCTCTGGTTCAGTTTACTATGTGGGTTTTAAGGGTTCGAGAGTTAATCTTTGTAAATGCTTTTATTTAAGCTAAATAGAACGCCCGATTGGCTGTGAACGGCCATGGCGCCCGGGTTGATCGACATCCGCATCCTGCAATTCCAGGCATCCCGCAGCGTCGATCAGACTGTCCGCCGTGATGAACGTAGCGTTCCTCGAAGAGCGGCGCCGCACCGGCAGGTTGTCAACACGAGCCAATAGCCGCTCCGTGTAACACGATGAAATCCTATCGGAGTCGTCAAAAGTATCGGAAGTTTCGAGTCATGATAGTTTACATAGCGAAGGAGATATCAAATGGTCCGTTGCCTGGAAGGACATTTTTACGATCCAGCCAAACATAGAGCCTGCCCCTGGTGCGCGAAGCCACGCCATCTGGCGGGGGGCGCGGCTTCCAGCGCCGGGAAGACCGCGCCCGTGCAGGCGCAAGCCGCCCGCTCTGAGCCCTGCCGCTACAGTTCGTGTGGATCGCGATACGATTGAAGCCGGCCAGACCAGGCGGATGTTTCACCTCTTTGTGGGCGAATCGCTTTCGTGGGCCTAGCAGGCTGGCAATGGGAAGGAACGGCTGGATATATCTGTTGAGCCCGTCGGCCAATTCCGGCGGCGCCTGCCCGCGCAGCGGCAAGCCGGCGCCCATCTTTGCTACCGCCGCCGTCTCCAAGGAGGCCGCTTCGACCACGACCCGCACGCCGATCCGGCCCCGCCGGCTCCGCCGGGAGGTATGGCTATGCAGTGGGAGGTAATGCGCGGGATGAATCGCGGGCAGACCCACAATCTGCAGTTGAAACACACGCCGTGGTGGGGCTCGGCCCCGCGTGCGATCTCGCTCTCGCGCCGGAGCCCAGCCTCGCCGCCAAACAATTTGAGTTATCGTTGTCGAAAGGCCTCGTGGTTCTTCGCGACGTGTCCGGCCATTGTTGACCACTGTGAACAGAATCCCCATCCACCGACCTCATGCGCTTAATCCCGGCGACGTCCCCGGCGTTGGCGGCGCGGAGTTCCGGCCGCTGGCGCCAAAACGATGATACTGATCCCCGGCAACGCGCAACATATCGGATCGCGGCAACAGCAGCAGGATGCCTTCGGTTTCTCGAACCTCGCCAATGAGGCTTTCCGCAAACACGCCGGAATGCTGGCCGTTGTGGCTGACGGGATGGGCGGCATGGCCAACGGAGACGCCGCCTCACGTTGCGCCCTGAAAGCCTTCCTGCAAGCCTACGAAAGCAAAACAGAGGCCGAGGACATACCCGATGCATTGCTGCGGGCAATCCATAAGGCCAATTCAGCGGTTTACCAGCTCGCTCTCGAGATGGGCTCGGCCGACGACATGGGCACCACGTTGGTCGCCGTCGCCGTCAAGAACGATCGAATGCATTGGATCTCGGCCGGAGACTCCGCCATTTTCCTCTATCGTGACAGCGAGTTTACGGCGCTCAACGCTCCGCACATTTACGGTGCGGAGCTGGATGAGAAGGTGAGCCAGGGCGCGATGACGCGAGCCGATGCCATGGCGCATCCCGAACGCGAAGCTCTCACCTCTTTCCTAGGCATGGAGAGACTCTCCGTGGTCGACCGCAGCATCCGGGCGTTGGCGCTGCGCGAGCATGACGTGATTCTCCTCGCCTCCGATGGGCTGTTCAAAACCCTAAGCCTGGATCAGATGGCCGAGGCGATGCAGGGGGACGCCCAGGAAATGTCGGAAGCTCTGGTGAACCGTACCATTGCTGCGGCAAAACAACATCAGGACAACGTGACCGTAGTGGCCATCTCGGCGGAGAAGCCGAAGCCGTCCCTGGCCGCGGCCGGGCCGGCCAAACAGCGCGTCCGGAAGCGGGCCTTGTTGCCAATCCTGCTGGCGGTGGCGGCATTGCTGGTCGCAGGCAGCTACCTGTACTACATGTTCTCCTCCGATTCCCGAAGCAAAGGAACCATCCAGCAGCAGAGTGCGGAGCCGTCGGAAGGACGCCCCGAGCCAACACCGCGGCCAAAGGAAGAGCAGGGGAAACCGCCCGTGGAGCCGAAGAAGTGACGCCGCAGATCCACTTTCTCTTCGATTCCCAAAATAAATCCCGGCCGGGAAAGGTTGTGTGGGCCTCTCTGCAGCCAGGCCGCCCCTATGAGCTGCGGCCGGGAAACGGTTTTATCTCGTGGGTAAGTCCAACCTGATCGACATCTCTTCGGAGGCTTGATGCGTTTTCTCACCAATACCATTACCGCTGCCGGCGGCCGGGAACGGAATCAGGACTCCTTCCAGTTTTGGGTCACCGAAACGAGCGCCTGCTGGGTGCTGGCCGATGGATTGGGAGGGCATGGCGGCGGAGAAGAAGCAGCTCAAGTTGCCACGGAGGCGGTGCTGAAGGCATTCCAGTCTCACGCCGAATGCTCCGCCCCGGCCCTGCTCACCTACATTGAGTTCGCCCGTAATGCCGTGGCCGCGAAACAAGCGGAAAATCCCGCCTTGAGCGCGATGCGCACCACGATGGTGATTCTTGTCAGCGACATGAAAAACGCACTCTGGGCCCATGTGGGCGACTCGAGGCTCTACTACTTCAAGCAACGCCGGCTCGAGCGCCAGACGGCGGATCACAGTGTCCCGCAAGCCATGGTGGACGCGGGCCAGCTGAAGGCATCCGCCATACGCCGCCATGAGGACCGCAACCGGCTGCTGCGGAGCCTTGGCGGGCGTGAGGAGGTTCGTGCAACCATAGAGGAAAGCGTACACACAGTGGGTCCCGAGGATGCCTTCCTGCTTTGCAGCGACGGCTTTTGGGAGTATGTGACCGAGACGGCAATGGAGGTCGATCTGGCAAAATCGGCTCATCCCGGCGAATGGCTGCGGCACATGCAACTCCGTATCCGTGCCGCCGCTCCTGAAGATCAGGATAACTATAGTGCGGTTGGCGTGTTTGCGGCGCCATAACAGTTCGTCCAGCGAAAGGGACATGGAATTCCGGGCATACCCTGACGGGAGACAATGACATGGTGGACGTCGCCAATCTGTGCATGGGATGTATGGAGCAGAAAGGCTCCGGGCCGGCCTGCCCGCTGTGCGGCTTTCGCGAGGGAAGCGCGGCCGACTCGCCGCTCCACCTTACGCCCCGCACGGAGTTGCACGGGCAATACCTGGTGGGCCGCGTTTTGGGTCACGGCGGCTTTGGAATCACCTACCTTGGCTGGGATCTGAATCTCGAGCGGAAGATCGCCATCAAAGAGTACCTGCCAAGCGGCGTGGCGGTGCGCACCGGCGTCAATAGCGAAGTGATTCCATTTTCCGGCGAGATGCGGAAGGACTTTGAGTATGGCCTCGAGCGCTATCTCGATGAAGCGCGCACCGTGGCCCGCTTTCAAACCCATCCGACCGTGGTTTCCGTTCTCAATTTTTTCCGCGACAACGGCACCGCTTACCTTGTCATGGAGTATCTCGAAGGCGCCACCTTTGAACGCTTCCTCGAGAACAACGGCGGCAAAACCTCCATCGACACCATCTTCACGGTGATGGTGCCGGTTATCGAAGCCCTCGGCGCCGTCCATCAACAGGGGATCCTCCACCGCGATATCAGCCCGGACAATATTTATATCACCCGCAAATGGCAGATCAAGGTGCTCGATTTCGGCGCCGCCCGCTATGCTCTCGGGCAGAAGAGCCGCAACCTTTCCGTGATCCTCAAAGAGGGCTACGCCCCGGTCGAGCAGTACCACAGTAAAGGCAATCAGGGTCCCTGGACCGATGTCTATGGATGTGCCGCCACCATTTACCGCGCTCTTTCCGGGAAGGTCCCGCCGGCTTCGCTCGACCGCATGCAGGGCGACGACATTCGGTTGCTAAGCGCTCTAGGCGTGGAGATCCTGCCGGATCAGGAGCGGGCGTTGATGAAGGCCTTGGCGGTTCAGCCTGACGCGCGCTTCCACACCATGCAAGCTTTCCGGGATGCCCTCACCGGCGTCAGTACCGTCGAAGCGGCCGGAACCACCGGAGAGAAAATACCCGCCGCCGCGCCCATCTCAGAAACTCAGGTTGCTTCTACGAAGCCGGTCTCCGCACTTTCCCCGCCCCGCTCCGGTCCGCCGCTGGTGCGGCCGCCGATCTCGGAGAAACCTCACGCCGCGGCGCGGCCGATCTCGCGGAAACCGCCGCATACGGCATTGCCGAAATGGGTCTGGGCCGCCGCCGCGGGCATGATGTTAGCCGTTGGCGGGATCAGTTACAAGCAGTATCACGAACGCCGTCAGGCGATCGGCGAGTTGCGCCAGGATGGCGGCGGCGGTGAGGCGGGCGCCGCGGAAGCCAAGGCGCAAGCCGGGCGCGCCGCCGAGGCTCTGCGCGAAGCGGATGAGCGCCGCCGCATGCTCCAGCAGCAGCAGACGGAGCGCCAGGAAAGGGAACGGGCCGAGACGGAACGGCAGAACGGTGCCGGGAAGCCACCAGTTAAAGACGGCAGCAATTCCATCCCGCAGACGGGAAAAAATTCCGACCCACAAAGCAACGCGCAGAATCCTTTCGCCGTTTTGCGCAACCAGATCCAGGGACAGGCACAGAGTCAGACTCCCACGCCTCCCCGGAATCAACCGCCGCAGAATCTGACGCCGCAAAGTGAAACGCCGCCGCGGTCTCAGGATCTTTCCGTTCCCAAGCCTTCCCAACCAAATTATGAAGACATGATGCGGCAGGCATTTCAAATGAGCCGCGCAAGCAATTATCCGGCTGCCATGCAGCTCAGCCAGCAGGCGGCCCGTGTCAATCCCGGCCGCCCCGAAGCCTATTCGAACATGGGCTGGATCGCGCTCTACGGGTCAGGAGATCTGCAGACGGCGACAGCCAACTACCGGGAAGCGATTCATCGCGGCGGGATCGTGTGGGTCCGCGTGAATCATGACCACAGCAATCTGACGTTTCAAATCCACTGCACCGGCGATCTCGGCATCGCCGAAGATCGCATCGAGTTCGCCGCTCACAACCGGCAGCATAACTTCCGCCTTCCCCGAAACGCGATCAAAGAAATGCAGAATAATAAATTTAATCCGTTCAAGCCCATGTCGGGTGATTTCCACATTAAGGACAAGGATGGACGAAACTATAATCTGATTTCCGTCACAAGCCCCAAGGCGGTTCGCGACATGATCATGCAGTTGGCTAAGCTGAATTAGCTGCGCATCATGGACGCTCTGGAATTGTGCATGGGCTGTATGGGGAGCCGGGGGCCGGCGGAGATCTGCCCGCGCTGCCTGTACAAAGAAGGCACCCGGCCCGATTCCCCGTTGCACCTTGCGCCGCGATCGGAGTTGCACGGCCAGTATCTGATAGGCCGTGTCCTCGGACATGGCGGCTTCGGCATCACCTACCTCGGATGGGACAAGAACCTCGAGCGCAAGCTGGCGGTGAAGGAGTATTTTCCCACCGGCGTCGCCATGCGCACCGGCCGGAAAATGGAAGTGGCCGCCTACAGCGGGCAGCTTCAAAAAGACTATGAATACGGGCTGGAGCGTTATCTGGAAGAGGCGCGGATGGTGGCCCGGTTCAACAACCATCCCAACATTCTTTCGGTACTCAACTTCTTTCGCGAGAACGGCACCGCCTACATCGTGATGGAATATCTCGAAGGCGTGACTCTCGAAAAGCATCTCGACCGCATGGGAAGTCGCATTAGCTTCGAGGAAGCGCTGGCGCTGTTGACGCCCGTGATGGAGGCGCTCGAGGAGGTGCACGAAGCGGGCATCCTGCACCGCGACGTAAGCCCCGACAATATTCATCTCGGACCCAACCGGCAAGTGAAGCTGCTCGATTTCGGCGCCGCCCGGATGGCCCTGGGGGAGCGCAGCCGCAACCTGTCGGTAATCTTGAAGGAAGGCTTTGCTCCGGCGGAGCAATACCGCACCAAGGGCCTGCAGGGTCCCTGGACCGATGTGTATGCGCTGGCGGCCACCATGTACCGGGCTACTACGGGCCAGATGCCCCCGCCCGCCTTAGACCGCATGTCCGAAGATGACCTCAAGCCCCCGCGCGAGCTGGGAGTTCCGATGAGCGAAGCGCAGGAGCAGATTTTGTTAAAGGCGCTGGCGTTCGATGCGCGCGAGCGTGTGCAGAGCATGAAAGAACTCCGCGTGGCTCTGGCGCCGCCTCCTCTGGTTACCCGCAGGATCGTCACGGAGACACCACCAGAGCTTCCCGCTCCGCCGCCTGCGAAGTCTACCAATATACCTGCCTGGGTCTGGAGCCTCCTGGGAGGTGGGGCGGTGCTCGCGATCCTGTTCTTGCTTCGGCCAACGCCCACAAAGCCACCGCTGGTTGTGCCCGGTCCCAATCCGCCTCGCGAGCAAGCGCAGACCGCCGGTGAACCCGTTCCACCGGTCAGGCCGGCCGCTGCACCGGCCCCCGCCGCGGTCCCGGCGCCTCTACGATATGAGGAACTGCTCGAAAGGGCGCGTCAAAGTGAAGCGGCCGATAGCTCCATAGCAATCGAGACCTTGAAGGATGCGGCGAGGTCCGCCCCCACTCGCTGGGAGGCTCACGACCTGCTCGCGCAGATGCAGCTTTACCGCATGGGGACGTTGGCGGACGCGGGCCCAAACTACCGGAAGGCGCTGGAGCTTGGCGGCTTCGCCACCTTCCGGGTCCTGCATGACAGGAAGGAGTCCACCGGGACCGGACTGCTGCGGCTGGGAAAAGACTCCATATCTTTTGTCGACACTGAGGGGGTGGCAACGTTCACCGCGCGAACAAGCGACGTCAAAGAGATTCGCCGTAACAGCCAGTTAGTGGCACGCTTCCGCCGCGCCGGACAAGGTTCGTTTCATATCCGTCTGGTGAACGGCGAGAACTACAATTTCCTCGGCACCTCCGGACAGCGAATCGGCGAGCGCGATTTGATTCTGGCGCTCGCCGGCGAGCGTTAAAAACTCAAACGCAAAGCGAACTGCAAAATACGCGGATCGCCCGCGGTGGTGATACGCATGAAATTTCCCGCCGACTGGTTCACAACAGGCAGGCCCAGGTTCACCCGGTTAAACGTGTTAAACGTCTCGAACCGGAACTGCGTATTCACCCGTTCTGTAATCGGGAAGTTCTTATGCAGGCCGAAATCGAAATTGATAAACCCGGGACCTCTGAACCGGTTGCGTCCAAGATTGCCGAACGTTCCCAATGCATTTGGAGCAAAGGCCGTCCGGTTCAAATACTGCAGGATGGTATCGTTCCTGCTGCGGTCCCCGCGGAAGTATTCGTTTGAACCCGCGGCTGGTGGCGGTAAGATTGTACACGCCCACCGGCAGCGTCGGGAATGTAAAAAGGCCCTGCTCATTACTGCGGACCTGAAACGATGCATTCGTACCAGTGTTGGTGACAGATACCTCTGTCGACGGCATCACCGCGCCGGAGGGATCGGTGATCGTACCGGAAATGGATCCAGTGACATCCGCGGCAGCAAAGGGCGCAAGTGTCAATACACACGCCAGAAGAGAAAACCAACGCATAGACATAACCTCCACAATTGGTATGGGGATTATATCCGGTTTTCAGGCTGGACGATCTACGGCAGGAGCATTTCGTCCAACACCCGGCCCACGGACCCGCTGGGTGTTTCCACATCGAGAAACGTGGCCAGCGTGGGAGCGATATCGTTGGGAGAAACGCGCCGGTGATAGCGCCCGGGACGTATCCCGCTACCCATGAAGATTACCGGCACGTGGGCATCGTAGCCGAAGGGCGTTCCATGGGTGGCGCCCCGTGTGTCGTTCACATAATACGGCTCCATCACCACGAGAACGTCCGGACTTCTACGGTCGTAAAACCCGTTCAGAATCCGGCGGTCCACCAAGTCTCCTGGAACGGCGCCGCGGCCCAGTTGAAATCGCGAGTAGGCGCGGAAGACGTGAGGAGCTTCGCGGGCGGCAAGCGTGGCCGTCTCCGCCACCTGTTCAAAGGAGAGCTTCTTTTCGCGGATCAGAGCCGCGTTCAGATATTGGGATGGGCCGGTGCGTCCCACCAGCCACTTTCCAGCGCCATACGCTTCTGTCAGCCGCGCTTCGATGCGCTGCGCGATGGTTCTCTCCGGTACGCGGCCTCCGGGCATCTTGCGCTGCTGGTTCACCTCAGGCACGGGAGCGACCCCATGATCGGCAGTGAGCACCACCACTACATTGCGCATCCCCACCTGCGTTTCCAAATACTGGAAAAAGGAAGCCAGCATTCGATCCGTGCGAATCGAGATATCGCGGACCTGCGGATCGTCCGGACCAACCGCGTGTCCCACGTAGTCATTAGCTGAGAAACTCACCGCAAGCAGATCGGTGGTATTGCGCCGCCCGAGCTGCTCGCCGGCAATGGCGGCCTCAGCCATTTTCTGCAGCAGTTCATTGCCGTAAGGCGTAGATTCGAGCGAATTGAAGTAGGCGTTATCCGCCTTGGCGGCCATGGTTTTGAAGGCCGTGCCGCCATTCAGGGGACTCCACTGGGCGTTCAGAAACTTATCCGCAATCCGCGATTTGTTGAAATCGCTCACCCATCCCGGCAGTTGCTCAAAGTAGTGCGTGCTGGAGACGAAGTTGCCGCTCAAAGGGTCGAACCAATAGGCTCCATCCGCCATGTGACCCGCTGGCAAAATGGCGCTACGGTCCTTGATGGAGATACCGACCACTTTCGATCCGCGCCCCGCAATCTTCAACTCATCGCCAAGCGTACTCACCAGCATCCTCCGAGGGGACGCAGCGCCCGCGGCACGGCCCGCGCCGCCGAGCATGGAGACGTTGTCATCAGAAACGCTGGTGACCTGTTTGCCCGTCTCCCGGTCATACCAGTCATTGGCGATGATCCCGCTGATGGAGGGAGGCGCTCCACTCAAAAAAGTGGAGTGTCCAATGGCGGTAACGGTGGGGTAATGCTCGTAGGACGCGTTCGTAAAAACCGCGCCGCTGGCCAGCAGCCGGGAGAGGCCGCCGTTGTATTGGTCCCGGAATTTGACTAGATAGTCATACCGGAATTGATCGACCGCAATAGCGAGAATCAATTTGGGACGAGGGCGCTTCACCGCCGGCTGAGCGGCAGCGAACAAAGGGGTGAGCAGGAGAAGAAAAATAACGAGGCGCATTTAGTTAACGATCAGGGCTCCGGTTCCTTGTAGCTGATAAACGGTGGCTCCGCCCTTCACGGCGGCTGGGTTGAACTTGCGCCCCTGCTCTTCCGCTTCATGCCTGGCCCGGGCCACCGCCTGATCCCTGGTCAACTCGATCTTCCTGAGGACGCCTTCCGCGATGGCGATCTTGCCGATGGCATCTTTGGGAAAGACGATGTCGCCGTCTTCCACTTTGACGCGGATCATCCTGCTGCTTTCGGGGTCCACCAAATTTGTCCAGCAGCCCATCATTTGGCACACCTCCGTGATCTTCCCCTTGACCTGTATGATCTTCCCCACATATTGATCCGGATCAGCCATCACTTCCTTCACCGGCAGCGCAATTTTCAGAGTGAGGGGCTTACCCAGCTTGAGATCGGCGGCCAGGCACACAGAGGCCGTGACGAGGACGAAGCATTTCCAGGACATAGCGCAATTATCTCATGCCGTCAGCGGTTCGCCGACGCGGCTTTGTTCGGTTCCCACAGCACTTCCGGGGCGCCCAGCTTGTGGTTCACCCACCGGCTCCATACGAAAAGAGCATCGCTGAGACGATTCAGATAACCGATCGACTCGGGCGGCACCTCTTCTTTCCGGGCCAGCGCCACGGCGATGCGCTCCGCCCGGCGGCATACAGTGCGGCAAAGGTGCAGCTCGGCATTCACGCGGCTGCCTCCCGGGAGAACAAACGAGCGCAGCGGCCCGAGCGGTTCATTCATGCTGTCTATCTCACGCTCCAGTTGTTCGATTTCGTGCTGCGTCACCCGCGGCTGTTTGGGATGGGCATCGGCTGGCAGCGTGGCCAGGATGCTGCCGAGGTTGAATAGCTCATGCTGAACCCGCCGCAGAATGAGAAGCAGTTGGTCGAGCGCCGGCGCGGCGGCCAGCAGTTCTTCGAGAGATACGCAGGCAAGCCCGACCAGCGAGTTGAGCTCATCGACTGTGCCATAACATTCGAGGCGAAGGGAGTCCTTTGTCACGCGCTGGCCGCCCACCAGGCTCGTTTCGCCGGCGTCCCCACGACGGGTATAAATCCGGTTCAGCGCTAAACGCGGTTCATTGAAAGTGTTTTCGGGCACAATTTATCGTAGCCCATCAGAAATTGGCGGTTCGCACGGCATCGGCTTGAGCGTCGGCCGACAGCCGCCTGCTGGCCGCTTCGGGCACGATGCGCCAGTTGCCATCGGGCTTAGCGGGCAGCCTCTTTTGCCCGGTGTAATAACGGATGATGAGGTCCCGAATCTCCTCGCCAGACTTCCACAGCACTTTCGCATCCCGGAACATGGTGTAGCCGGCACTGCCTGCCGCGCGGTAGTTGTTCACGGCGATCTTTAACGGCCGCGAATCTTCCAGCGGTTTGCCCTTAAATCGCAAATTACGGATCCGCTGCCCTTCCGGCCTGGTGAGATCAATCTCGTAATCCACGCCTTGCGCGATATCGAAATTGAAGCCCATCACGTTGCGATTGATGAGTGCGCCTTCGCCGCAGGCGGCGTCGCGGCACGACCGATAGTAGCGTGCGGCATTTTCCAATGCCTCGCGGAGCATTTTGCCGTTGCCTTCCACCAGGTAGAGTTCGTTGTCGTAGATATAAAGTGCCGCCACCTCGCGCACGCTGACAGGACCTTTGGGGAAGCGGACGCGCGGGTTGAACATGGCGGTCAGGGACACGTCGGCCTTGGAATAGTGCAGTTGCACCTGCTGGATCGCGTCCACCAGCGCAGTGTCCTGGACGCGCGCGAGAATTGCATCCAGATTGGCCGGCGATTCCGCCACCGGCATGTTCAGATACTGCTCCGTCATGTCGTGATAAGGCTTTCCGATGGAGAGAATTTCCGGGTCGGCCTCGACGTTCCTGGTCACCGGCAGCAGCTTGCCGGTTTTCGACACCACCTTCCAGCCGCCATCCCGGCGCTCCATTTCAAACTCTACGCGGCCGAGCGAAATCCCCCAATTCTTGGGCTGCAGCAGCAGAACGCCATTGACGCGGTAATCTTCCAATTGCTGATGGCTGTGGCCAAATACAATCGCATCGATACCGGGGACTTCTCTGGCGATCTGGTAGACAGGATTCTCAAAGCCTGTCTCGCCCGCGTGAACTTTTCCAGTCTTAGGATCACGGTTAAGACCGGCGTGGGCTGCGATCAACACCAGATCGGGCTTGTGCTTTGCGCGTACTTCGGCCACGGCGCTTCTCGCGGCTTCCGCGGCGTTGAGGAATCGCAGACCGCGGATATGCTCCGGCTTTTCCCAACCGGGCACCGCGGGAGTGGTGAGACCGACGACGGCGATCTTGACCCCGGCGATCGTTTTTAGCAGGTAAGGGGCAAGGGGCTTCATCGCGCCGGAAGCCACGGTGGTGTTCGCCGAGATCCAGGGGAAGCGCGCCTCCTTGCGGGCCCGCTCGAAGTTCTTGAGCCCGAAGTTGTATTCGTGATTGCCGACGGCCATGGCGTCATAACCGATGTGGTTCATCGCCAGCATCATCGGATCTGCAAGCGGCGGCTTCGATTCGAGTTTCAGGCCACGCGGCAGGACGCCGGTGCGAATGTACTCCTGATGCACCCCCTCGAGCGGCGCGCCTTGAATCGTGTCGCCGCAGTCGAGCAATAAGTTATTGGGATTCCGCTCGCGCTCCTGGCGGATTAAGGTGGAAATCTTGGCGAGACCGCGCTCCATCGGTTTTGCCGTGAAGTAGTCGTAGGGAAAGATATTGCCGTGCAAATCGGTTGTTACGAGAACGGTGATTCTGACGCTCTCGGCCTGCGCGAGCAGCACCCCGGCGAACAGGAGAATGACGCGATGCAAAGACACTTTTCAGTATAATTTGCTGGATGCGATGGCCCGTACTCTTTTTCTCTCTGTTGGCCGCGGCTCAGAATCCTCCGGGGCTCTACGGCACTCGCCGGATGCGCCTGAAGCCAATCTCCAGGTTGAAAAGGACGCGCCGGGGATGCCGCTCCGATCCAGCGTCCGCGCGTAGCCGGCTTTGACGGCGAACCGCTTGTCAACTGCGGTATGCCTGCACCCCGGCGTAAGTGTCAAAGTATTCGCGGAATTTTACAACCTTGCCGTTCTTGATTGTGAAGACGTGAGCAAAGTCACTTTCAAAACGCTGACCGGTAGCCTTGATGCGCCACCGGTAGTGACCTAACGCAACTACCGTATCGCCTTGGGCAATGATCTCGCTGGGCTCAAACTCCTCCGCTTCCTGCGTCTCAGCCAGCTCCGTAAAGAACCCTTTGACCGCCGCCAGGCCATGCCGCTGTCCCGACAACGGTACGATGTCCGCGGGACCCGGCAAGAACCACGCGATATCGTCGCTCATTTCTTTAAGCACGGCTGGGATGTCTCCACGCTGAAAGGCGGCGTAGGCATCCTTTACCAACCGGCTGTTTTCTTCTTCGTTCATGG
The DNA here is from genome assembly GCA_035526195.1 of Bryobacteraceae bacterium. Lineage (GTDB taxonomy): Bacteria > Acidobacteriota > Terriglobia > Bryobacterales > Bryobacteraceae > CADEFT01. Next base: position 5,279 of record DATLCW010000089.1, on the reverse strand, counting down.
CTCGTTTCTAAACCTCCCGAGCCAGTATACATCTCAAATCATCGATCCCAAGGGCCCGGGGGAACAGAAGCCAGGACTCACTTCATTTCCAATTGAAACGGCCACACCGTACCGCCCATGCGCAGTCTCTTTTTGCCGCTGGTCAGATCTACAAACACGCGGCCGTCGGTCTCCGAGCCTCCCTGGCCGGTGTACGTGTCGGGGCCGCAGATCAGTTCGATCCCGCTTAACTTCAGCAGCGGCGTACCTCGGGGAATGGAGAACTCATAATTCCCCGCCACCGATCGAAAGTCGTTCTCCGGCGGAAAATCGAGTCCGCGTCCGGCGAACTTACCCGAAGATTTCGCATTACGAAGCAGAGCGGCTCCGGTCCCGCTGGCTTCGATACTGGCTTCGCCCTCAATCTCGCCGCCCTTCCAGGGCAGGTTCATGAAATCGGCTTGGATCCGGTACTCGGGCTCAGCTTTCGCCAGCCGCAGGTTCACCTTGCCCTCGCCGGACGCTCCTTCGCGCTCCCATTCCGCTCCTGCCAGCTCGATCACGCCTCCATCCCAGACCAGCCGCCCCGATAGGCTGCCGAGCCAAATGTCGGTGGCCCAAAGAGACTTCACCCGGATTTGCGCTTCCAGGTGGCGCTCCTTCAACCACTCCGGCAATTGCGCACGAAAGCTGAGCGTTCGCAGAAATCCACCGCTGCGCTTCAAGGTAGGAAGAAACAGCTTCTCGAGTTCCACGGCGTCGAGTTCTTCGGTCACGACCCTCAACCGGTGTGGTCTCGGGCCGGTAAGCTCCTGGCGGTAGCTGCCCTGAAAATCGATCTTCCCCGCCCGTCCGGTTATCGCATCCAGACTGATCCGATTGCCCGCCACCGCTCCGCTCGCGCTCTTGATTTCAATTGGCGCGGAGAGCCCGCCAAGCTCCAGACGCGCGTCCTGCAGGGCAAAGTGTCCGTTCCAATGGGCTGCTTCGCCTCCGTTTTTCTCAAACTGGAGCGTGCCCCGCCAGTTGCCCCCGGTAAGCTGTTCGAGTAGCGGAATGCTCGTCCCAATCAATTGTCTGTGGCTGGCTAACAGGTCTTTCACGGGCATCGTCGTTTCGCCCGTGCGCCAGCTAAAGGAATGCGTACCAGGGCTGTAGCTTCCTTGGATCTCCGCGGTGCGATCGCCCCCTAAGTCCAACCTCGCCGGCAGAAGACGGAAGCGTTCGCCCTCCACCGCAAACGTAGCGCCGCGCAGTTGGAAAGCTGTGCCTCCACTCTTTACGGAACCTTCCGGCATGTTGACCATCCCCTGCAATCCATGTGCCGGGGAATATCCCAGCACGCCGCTCAGCTTGCCTTCCAGGCCCACACGGCCGGGCAGCGACACATTCATATACTGCAGGAGGTCGCGCAGGGCGGTGACCGGGAACTCGTCGAACCGCGCCAACGCTCCCCAGGAAGCATTCTCCAGCAGGGAGTGCCCGCGCAACTGCAGCCGCACGGCAGTGGCGGCCCCATCAGACTGCGTTTCAAGATCGAGCTCGCCCGCCGGAAAGTCGAGCGTCCCGCGATAGCGGAGCGGCGCATTGGCAATGCCGCCTTTCAGCAGATCCCAGCGTTGAATATCTTCCAGGCGCAGTTCGCCGGCGATTCTCAGCTTGTTGATAGGCCCCTCGATGCGAGCTTTCGATGCGAGGAATCCGCGCATTCCCGCACCGCTGCCTTCGAGCAGGGTCACGATTTCCGAAAGGGCGCTACGCTCGAGATCCAGGTCCAACTCCATGCCGCTGGGTTTATCCGGATACCAGGTGTATTTGGCGCGCCCTGATAATGTGCCGATCCCTTGCGCGGAGCGATCGGTGCGCTCCGGCTCCATGGAGAAGCGAATCTGCAATTGGGAACCGTTGCCCGGCTTGATGGCGACGTCGGCATTCATAAAATAAAGCACCGATTTGGTGTCGCCGAACTTCAGGTTGAGCCGCCCATTGCGCACCTCAATGGCGGGAAATGGACCGGAAGGGGCGGAACCTGTCTGGCTAAGCAGCGGCCGTATGTTCCAGGAGCCGGAGTCCTGTTTGGCGAGATTCACGGTGGGCTCATCCAACACAATCGCGGACACTTCCCACTTGCCTTGCAACAATGCGGTCAGGCTGATGTTGGCGTCGAGCGCGGCCACATAGGCGAAAGGCTCGACACCCACGGCCGGATCTTCGTGAATGACTACGTCCTCAATTGAGAATCCCAATCCCGGCCAAACGCTGAACCGGAGCTTGCCTTGCACGTCCACCTTGCGATGCAGAGCTTGTTCCAGGGCGTGAAGAATCTGATCGCGGAAGCGCTCTGCCTTTAGAAACGGGGCTACCCCGGCAATGAGCGCTATTAGACACAAGATGGTAAGCAGCGCCTTTCGCTTCATAGAGCGGGTACGGCTTGCAGCAGCCGTTGGTAGGCGGCGGGATCGTCGACATCCGTGACGGTTCCGGCATCCTCGACATCGATGTACAGGGTCTGGTCCGCGTGGCGGTGGATCACTTCACGAGCCTGCGCCTCCGCGGGCAATGCGAGAAATTCAGCGGCTAACGAAGCGCGGCAGGCCACCGGATGGCCACGCCTCCCCTGGTAACGGGGAACGGCCAGCAGCGTTTGCGGATCGTTCTTCAGCGCCTCGATCAAGACCGGAACGGTAGTCTCGCGAATTGCCGGATAATCGACAGGCGTGAACAGGAAGGCATCGGCGCTCCCCGATAACATCGCCAGGCCGCACTGCATCGAACTGAGTTGGCCCCGCTCCGGCTCGTCATTGCTAGCGAACACCGCTTGTCTCTTCATTCCGGCGCGGATCGCGTCTGCATCGTGACCGAGAACGACGATGGTCTCGTGGCAATGACGCCCGAAGATCCCGATCAGCCGGTCGAGGAAGGTTTCGCCTTCAAAAGCCAGCAGCGCTTTCGGGCGTCCCATCCGGCGGGACGCCCCGGCGGCGAGAATGAGAGCGGCGCATTTCACTTGAGCAGGGTCCGGTAGGCTTCATTGACAAAAATTGATTTTGACACTCTGCGCCAATCCGATTCCGGGCTCCGGCGGACGGCAATCATTTCCGCCACTACCGCTACGGCAATCTCTTCCGGCGTGATGGCGCCGATATCCAGTCCCATAGGAGCATGGATCTTTTCAAACGCCTCGCGCGCGATCCCGTCTTTCTCCAATTCCTTTACGACACCGATGGTTTTGCGCTTGCTCCCGATCATGGCGATGTAGCGTGCCTGAGTTCCGACCGCCCAGCGCAGCACGCGCATGTCGTCCCGATGGCCCCTGGTGACAATGATGATGTAGGAGCTTTCGTTGATTTCGAGCTTTGAGCACAACTCCTCGTACTCTCCCGCACACACCTGATCCGCTTCCGGGAATCGCTCGCGATTGGCAAACTGCTCCCGGTCATCAATCACCACTGTGGCGAACCCGGCCATGGTGGCCACTTTGGACAGACTCTTGGAGACATGGCCGGCGCCGAAGATGTAAGCGAACGGTTGCGGCAGCACTGGCTCCACGAAGACATTAAGCTGGCCGCCGCAGATCAGTCCGTTGTCGTAGGCCGCGTCCTGGCCCAGGCTGAAGGTAAGGTGGCGGGGCTTTTCCGTCTCCATCACTTCGCGCGCGGCATTCCAGACCTCGGCTTCGACGCAGCCGCCGCCGATGGTCCCGATCATGCTGCCGTCTTCCCGCACCAGCAATTTGGCGCTCTGATAACTCGGGATCGAGCCGTTCACCTGCACAATTGTGGCGACGGCGCACTTCTGCCCCGATCGCCGCAGGCGGACCAGTTCCTCGTAAACATCCATTTCACTCCTGATTATAGCTGAGGCGCCCGCGTCAGCCTCGTTCGGGCGGCTGCAAAGAAACCAATGAAATCAGCTAAGGACTTGTCGCATGGCCGGTGCTCACCGTGACGAATGAAGTTTGACGGAGCGCCGGTGATCCCAAGAAAAAACTAACGGCGCGTAGACGGCCGACCGATAAGTGGGGAATGCGCCAAATCGTTCTCTTCGGGCTGGAGGAAGAATTGGCGGGGCTGCTTTGTATTGCACTGCACAACGAATCCATCCGTATTGAGTCTGAAATCGAACGGATAGGCGACGTGCCGGCGGATCTGGTGCTAAGCCCGTTCTCGGCGGATCTCGTCAGTCTTTTAAATGCGGTAAGCGCTCCCGTGGTGGTGGTTACCCGCCATAAGCAAACCGATGAATATATCGATGCAATGGAGGCCGGGGCGGCCGACTATTGTGTCGCGCCCTTCCAGCCCAAACAACTTCTGGCAACGCTGAAGGATCGCCGCAATGGATAATTTATACGACTTATTCACAGAATTGATTGGACGCTGTCAAACGGACCGGCTATTCTACAAGAGAACTTACCTTTCCGTCCCCGCCGACGACTTGTTTCTCCCCGATAAGAGATCTGGTAGGTGCTGCATCTCTCAAGGAAAGGAACGCATGAGAAGCCGCCGGACGCCCCCCAAAAAAATCCTGGTTTGCGAATTGGAAGTTTCTCTGGCGAGGGAACTTATGGCAGTGCTGGGCATTCGGTCCCTGGGCGTGGACGCAGAGGTGTGTTCGGGATTGGCGGAATGCAAGACGAAATTACAGGAGTCCAATCCGGAACTGATATTCTCCTCTTACTCCGAGGATCTGATGGCCCTCATCCGTTCTCTCGATCATGGAGAAAGGCCGCTTCCGGTCATTGTCGTGTCCCGTCATCCGAACGCCGCCCAGTGGATCGATGCCATGGAAGCAGGCGCCGCCGACTACTGCGCGGCGCCATTTGAGATTCAACAGATCCGCTGGCTCGTTGACGCCAATACCAAACCCACGCTGACGACGGCGGCCTGACACACCTGCCCGCTGGCACGCCGTTGCGAATTCTCGGGAGATGCCGGGCTTCGCGCTCAGGCCTCGCTGCCACTTAATCCCTAATTCCCAATTTACCGGAGGTGTAACTTGACTACACTTGCGCGCACGGGTGGAATGCTTGCGCATTTCTTACTCGCGTCCTTACTCCCCGCCCAATTCGGCGCGTCCTGGGGATCTTTCGCCGCCCAACGGGTGCGCGGAACCGTTACGGGAGCCGGAGAGACCGGTAGCTACATGGTGGAACTGTTCGATCTAAGGGATCGCGCAAAAACAACATCGCAGTCACGGCTGGATAGTGTAGTTCCAGTTGGGGAGCACATCGTGATGTTGTAGACGGAGAGAGGCCAGTTCGTCTGGCGAAGGCTTGGCCCCGGTCGGATAGCCGCGACGAT
>DATLCW010000086.1:0-9598 GCA_035526195.1 Bryobacteraceae bacterium | reverse complement strand
GATCCGGCCGGAGGGATGAGGTTTCAGGCTTTGACGATAGAGGAAGGCGAAAATCAGCAGTTCGGCCACCGCTTCATACAACTGCGTAGGATGCAACGGAATCCCTAAGGGAACGCCAACCAGTTTATGGGCATCGGGATTGTGGAAGGTAACCGCCCAGGAACGTTGGCATTCCGCTCCCCAGCAGCATCCGGCGGCGAAACATCCGAGGCGTCCTATCGAGTGGCCCACCGCAATGCCCGGGGCGAAGACGTCAGCCAGCGGGAGAAAGCTGAGTTGGCGCGACCGTACGTACCATATCGCTACCAGCAGCGCTCCAATCAAGCCGCCATAAAACACGCCGCCCGCCTGCAACGTAGCGAATGAAAAGATCTCCGCCGGGTGGTCGATGTAATACCCGGCGTCATAAAGGAGCATCATCAGCTTGGCGCCCGCCAGCCCGGCCAGTGCGACATAGATGCCCAGATCGGTCACCACTTTATGATCCAGTCCTTGCCGTTTGGCGAGTTTTCCGGTGATCCACAGGCCGCAGAGAAAACCGAGCGTCACCAGCACCCCGTAGGTGGGGAGGAAGAAATCGCCAATCGAGAAAATTTTAGGGAACATCAGCCGGCCACCGTATCCTGTGAACGCCAGAGAACGAGAAACAGCAAGGCTGCTCCCGTAGAGATTGCGCTATCGGCCACATTGAAACTGGGCCATTCGTAGGAGCCGATGAAGAATTGCAGAAAATCCGTTACCGAACCGCGCCAGATTCTGTCCAGCAGATTGCCCGCCGCCCCGCCGAAGATCAGGGACAGGGCAATGGGGGCGGCGTTTCCCACCGGCCACATGCCTTTCGGCATCTTCCAAAGCATCCAGGCCACAAAGCACAGGATGACCGACGACAGGCCGACGACCACCACCACCCGCCAGGGACTGTCGCTGCCATTCAGGAAGCCGAAGGCCGCGCCACGATTTTGGGCGTGGATAATATTAAAAACGTGCGGGATGACGACATGCGTATCCCAGGCGGATACATTTTGCTCGATCCAATGCTTGGTCAGCCGGTCCAGGCCGAGTACAGCGGCGGCGATGCCAAACCGCGCGGCCCGCGAGATCATCCGAGCATTTCCTCGAGCGCGCCCGCGCACCAGTCGCACACGGTGGGAAATTCGGGATCGAAGCCGATGGCGGTGGAGTACTTCCAGCAGCGCTCGCATTTCTGACCCGCGGCGCGCTCGACGTGCACCGCCAATTCCGCATCCGAATAATCCTCCAGCAGCACCTGCGAGACGATGAACAGCGAGGGCAAATCTTCCAGATATTCTTCGAGCAGGGGGTAGAGGTCCCTGCCGGCTCGCAGCCGGACACGCGCTTCGAGCGGAGCCCCGATGAATTTTTCCTGCCGGGCCACTTCCAGCGCTTTCAGCACCTGCTCGCGCACGGGCATCAATTTGTCCCAGTTGAGCACGCGCTCGCGCTGCGCGGAATCCATGCCTTCGGTGGGGAAGCGCGGTTCCGGGAACAACGCAAGATGGACGCTATCCGGGTCCCCCGGGAGCTTTTTGAAATGGCCCCATACTTCTTCCGTGGTGAAGGTCAGCAGCGGAGCCAGTAGCCGCGCCAGCACGCTGGTCAATTTGTAAAGAGAGGTCTGGGCGCTTCGGCGGTAGTTTGATCGGGGCGCCGCGGTGTACAGCCGGTCTTTGATTACATCGAAATAGATGGAGCTTAAATCCGTGGTGGCGAAGTTATAGAGGGCCTGATAAACGCGGTGAAAGTCAAAGTCCTCATAGCTCCGGCGGCAGCGCTCGATAACCTGTTCGGCTCGCCACAGGATCCACTGATCGAATTCCAATTGCTGATCCGGCGGGACCATATCCTTGGCGGGATCGAAGTCGTCGAGATTGCCTAACGCATAGCGGAACGTATTGCGCAGCTTCCGATAGGCCTCGGTAAGGCGCGTAATGATCGTTTCCGAAATGCGCACGTCTTCACTGAACTCGACCGAGGACGTCCACAATCGCAGCACTTCGGCGCCATGCGGCTTGATGATTTCCTCAGGCTCGATACTGTTGCCCAGGGACTTGTGCATCGCTTTGCCTTCGCCATCCAGAGCCCAGCCGCTGGTGGCGCATTCGCGGTAGGGCGCGCCCTCGCGAAGCCCCACCCCAACCAGCAGCGACGAATGAAACCAGCCGCGATACTGGTCGCCGCCCTCGATATACAGATCGGCGGGCCAGTTTAGTTTGTAACGCTCATTCAAAACCGCCAGATGGCTGGATCCGGAATCAAACCATACATCCAGAATGTCTTTCTCTTTTCGAAAACTTTCCGAGCCGCACTTCCCGCAAGCGGCATCCGGTCCCATCAATTCCGCCGCGGTCTTCTCATACCAGACGTCGGCGGTATGTTGGCGGAACAGCTCCGCTACCCGCAGCAGCACTTCCTTCTTTGTAAAAGGCTCGCTGCACTGCTCGCAGTAGAAAACGGTGATGGGCACACCCCACACGCGCTGGCGCGAGATGCACCAGTCCGGACGGGTGGCGATCATGTTCGAGATCCGCTCCTCTCCCCATTCCGGAATCCATTTAATCTTGCGGATGGCCTCGAGCGCCCGCTGGCGGAGCCCGTTACGCTCCATGCCGATGAACCATTGATCGGTGGCGCGGAAGATGGTCGGATTGTGGCACCGCCAGCAGTGCGGATAGCTGTGATCGAGCCGCTTTTCCGCCAGCAGCGCTCCGTGCTGCCTGAGGATGCCGATGACAATCGGATTGCCTTCCCAGATGGTTTTCCCGATGAGTTCCGCCGGCAGCGTTCCGGCGGTGCCCTCGGCTGGAAAGAATGCCCCGCCACCGTCCACCGGGCAATAGGTGGGGATTCCGTATTGCTGGCTAACCACGTAGTCTTCCTGTCCGTGGCCGGGAGCCGTATGCACGGCGCCGGTACCTTGCTCGAGCGTGACATGCTCGGCGAGGATGCCCAAGGAGTCGCGATCCAGAAACGGATGGCGGAAAACGCTCTTTTCGATGCGCTCGCCCGGGAAGGTGGCGATGGTCTTTGCATCGGCCCAGCCGCACACCTCCGCCGTCTGTTTCAGCAGTTCCTTCGCCACGAGGTACACATCGCCATTTCCATCTACGGCAGCGTACTCAAACCGCGGATGGAACGCGATGGCCATGTTGGCCGGGATTGTCCAGGGAGTGGTGGTCCAGATCAGGGCGTAAACGTTGCGTCCGGCGAGGGTTGGATCAATCGCCGCCGGATCGCTGGTGAGCGCAAACCGGATCCATACCGAAGGGCTGGTGTGTGTTTCGTATTCTACTTCGGCTTCGGCCAGAGCAGTGCGGCAATGGATGCACCAGTTGACCGGTTTCAGTCCTTTATATACGTAACCCTGGTCCAGAAAATCGATAAAAGCGCGGGCGATGGCCGCCTCATACTCGGCGCTCATCGTTAGATACGGGTCGTCCCATTGCCCGAAGATTCCCAGCCGCTGGAAATCCGCGGATTGCAAATCCACGAATTTCTGGGCATACTTGCGGCAGGCGCGGCGGATGGAGACAGCGCTCATCTCCGCCTTTTTTTTGCCGAGTTCGGCGTCCACTTTAATCTCGATGGGAAGGCCGTGGCAATCCCATCCGGGCACGTAAGGGGAATCAAATCCGGCCATGGTTTTGGACTTGACGATGAAGTCCTTTACGGTCTTGTTGAAGGCCGTACCGAGATGGATGCGGCCGTTCGCGTACGGGGGGCCGTCATGCAGCAGGTAACGCGGACGGCCGGTGCTCGATTCGCGAATCCGCTGATAGAGATCCGTTGTTTTCCAATGGGCCAGAAGCTTCGGCTCGGTCTGAGGGAGGTTGGCCTTCATCGGGAAGCCGGTCTTAGGTAAATTAACCGTCTTCTTCAAATCAACTTGGTTGGTTGGCATGGGGGATACGGGTGCCTGGAATTCGGGGGCTATATCCTTATCGTACACGAGGGCACGCACCGGCGGCGAGCGGGGACACGGAGAACAAAGGGTACGCTAGACCCGGTTGACCCCCATAGAATTGGGTGTTATTATTACTGATTAAGACCAGCCGCGAGGCTCAACTCCAAACCCAGTTCCCAGAAGCATTGCAATGGATGAAACTCTAAATGCGCTTGGTGGAATTCTACTAAACGCGATCCCGACTTTCCTGCTGATTATCTTTCTCCATTTTTATTTGAAAGCAGTATTCTTCAAGCCCATGGAAAAAGTTCTTCATGAGCGGGAGGAAGCCACCGCGGGCGCGCTGAGAAGAGCGCAGCAAAGTTTGGCCGCTGCCGAGGAAAAGGCGAAGCAGTACGAAGAGGCTATGCGCCAGGCACGCAGCGAAGTGTATAAAGAGCAGGAGCTGACCCGGAAGCAGTGGCAGGCGGAGCAGAGTGAGCAGATTGCCGCCACCGCTGAGACGACAAAGGCTATGGTGGCGGACGCGAAACAGCAAATTGCGGCAGAGACCGAAACGGCGCGGCAAGCGCTGGAAGCCGAGAGCCGCTGGCTGGCTGACAAGATTGCCGACATGGTGTTGCAGGGGAGGGCCGCTTAAGGTGCGTATTCTGATGATCCTCGCGCTCGCTTTCGCCCCCGCGGTGTTCGGCCAGGAGGCGGGAGAGCACAAAGGGGAGATGGCTGAGCCCAGCATCTGGTGGAAGTGGGCCAACTTCGCCCTGCTGTGCGGCGTGCTCGGAGCGTTGATCGGCAAGAATGCGGGGCCGTTTTTCAAGGCGCGCACCGCCGGGATCCAAGCCGGGTTGCGCGAGGCCAGAAAACTGAGCGAGGATTCCGAAGCGCGGGCGCGGGAGATTGAACGGCGGATCGTAAATCTGAAAACCGATATGCGGACCATGCGCGAGGAAGCCAAAAAGGAAATGGCGGCTGAGGGGGAACGCATCCGCACGGAAACCGCGCGCCTCATGGCCAAAATGCAGGAGAATGCCCAGCAGGATATCGCCTCCAGTACAAAGCTTGCCCGCCAGGAGTTGAAATCGTTCGCCGGATCGCTGGCGATCCAGGTGGCGACGTCGCGCATCCGGGAGCGGCTCACGCCGGACACGCAAGACCAGCTTGTCCGGGAATTTGTTTCCGAACTCGGTAGCGTGCAGAAAGCAACTCATTAATAAGCCATGTCGCTAGCCGTCGCCACTCGTTATGCCAACGCCCTCGCGGGCGCCGTGATCGATTCCAAGGGCAGTCTGGAGCCAGCCGCCGCGGTGGAGCAATTGCGATCGCTCGAAAATGCGATCGAAAGCTCCCATGAGCTGCGGAATGCGCTGATCTCGCCGGCCATCGAGTTCACCAGGAAAAAAGCTATTGCCGGCCGTTTGTGCGACATCATCGGAATGAACCGGCTGGTAAGAAATTTTGTTTTCATTGTGGTCCGCAACCGCCGTGCCGGCCTCTTGCCGCAGATCCGGGAGGCGTTTGAACGCCAGATGGACGAGCGCGTCGGGGTCGTACGGGCGGAGGTGGCGAGCGCGTTTGAGTTAACTCCTCCCTCGCGGGAAGGGCTGGAAGCGCAGCTTTCAAGATTTACCGGGAAGCGCGTCCGGGCCCACTATACAGTGGATGGATCATTGGTCGGAGGCGTGGTGGCGCGCATCGGTTCTACGGTATATGACGGCTCTGTGCGCGGCCGGTTGGAAACCCTGCGGCGGAAGCTCTCAGCAGGAGCTTAGAGAGCACGCCATCGTGCAGGCTTGACGGAAGGATTAAGGAACTATGGCTCAAGTTCGAGCAGACGAAATAACGCGGCTCCTCCGCGAGGAGATCGAGAATTTCGAACAGGCGGTGAACGTCTCCGAGACCGGCTCGGTAATTTCTGTCGGCGACGGAATCGCGCGTGTACATGGACTGGAAAACGTCATGTACGGAGAGCTGGTCGAATTGCCGTTCAACGTCACGGGTCTTGCCATGAACCTGGAAGAAGACCAGGTGGGCGTGGTGTTGTTCGGCGATTACGAAAAAATCAAAGAAGGCGACGAGGTTAAGCGCACCAATCGCATCATGTCGGTTCCCGTCGGTCCCGGTCTCATCGGACGGGTCGTGAACGCGATCGGCGAACCGATTGACGGCAAGGGTCCGATTGATGCCGCCGAGCATTCGCCGGTGGAGCGCATCGCCCCTGGCGTGGTGGACCGCTCGCCCGTAAAAGAGCCGCTGCAAACCGGGATTAAAGCAATTGACGGCATGGTGCCGATCGGACGCGGCCAGCGCGAGCTGATCATCGGCGATCGCCAGACCGGAAAAACCACCGTTGCCCTGGACACGATCCTCAATCAAAAGGGCGGCGACGTGATCTGCGTGTACGTGGCCATCGGCCAGAAGCGCTCCACGGTAGCCCAGGTGGTGAAGACGCTCGAAGAATACGGCGCCATGGAATACACGATCGTGGTGGCCGCTACCGCATCCGATCCGGCGCCGATGCAGTATCTGGCTCCCTACTCGGGATGCGCCATGGGCGAGTATTTCCGCGATCGAAACCAGCATGCCCTGTGTATTTACGACGATCTTTCGAAGCAGGCGGCGGCTTATCGGGAAATTTCGCTGCTGCTGCGCCGTCCTCCAGGCCGCGAGGCATTTCCCGGCGACGTGTTCTATCTTCATAGCCGCCTGCTGGAGCGGGCCGCGAAATTGAAGAGCGGCGGCTCGCTGACTGCTTTGCCTTTCATTGAAACGCAGGCGGGCGACGTTTCGGCGTATATCCCGACCAACGTGATCTCGATCACCGACGGCCAAATCTTCCTGGAAGCCGACCTTTTCAACAGCAACGTCCGGCCCGCCATCAACGTGGGCATTTCCGTGAGCCGCGTCGGCGGCAGTGCGCAGATCAAAGCGATGCGGAAAGTGGCTGGTACCCTTCGCTTGGAGCTGGCACAGTATCGCGCCCTGGCTGCGTTCGCGCAGTTTGGCAGCGAGTTGGACAAGGCGTCGCAGAACCAGTTAAACCGAGGCGCCCGCCTGGTGGAGATTTTAAAGCAGGGGCAGTTCCAGCCGATCCCGGTGGAAAAGCAGGTCCTGATTCTCTACGCCGGAGCCAACGCTTATCTCGACGATATTCCGGTCGACCGCTGCCGCAAGTTCGAAGAAGAGCTGTACCGTTTCGTGGACAATTCGCATCCCGGGCTGCTTGCGTCGATTCGGGAAAAGAAGGATCTGGATGACGCCATCAAGGCGCAGCTGGAGTCCGTGCTCAAGGAATTCAAACAACGCTTTGTCAGCAGCAAAGGCTAACCTATGGCGAGCCTGATAGACCTGCGCCGGCGAATCCGGTCCGTCAAGAACACGCAGCAGATCACCAAAGCCATGAAAATGGTTTCGGCGGCCAAACTGCGCCGGGCGCATGAGCGCGTGTTGGCGGCGCGTCCGTTTGCCATCAATTACGCGAAACTGCTCGCCAACGTGGTGGCGGCCGCGGCGGCCGATGACAAAGTAGTGGATCATCCGTTGCTCGCGGTGCGTCCGGAAAAGCGCGTGCAGATTATTCTGCTGACATCCGACGGCGGGCTGGCGGGCGCCTTTAACGCGAATATCATCAAAGGTGCGCAGGCATTTGTACGGGAGAAGGAAGGCGCATCCTTTCAGCTGGAAGCCGTGGGACGTAAAGGGCGCGATTTTTTCCGCCGCCGCAACCTCACGCTCTCCGGCGAGCATATCGGCGTCTTCGGTAAGTCACTGTTCACCGACGCCGAGCGCATCGCCAAAGCGGCGATCGAACGCTATGCGAATTCTGAGGTGGATGCTGTGTATCTCATCTACAACGAGTTCAAAAGCGTCATGTCGCAAAAGCTGCTGGTCAGTAAGATCCTGCCGGTTCCCATGCCCGAAGGCCAGCAAACCATCGACTATATTTTTGAGCAGCCGCCCGACGAGTTACTTGCCGGCATGTTGGCGAATTACGTTGGGATTATGCTCTACTCGGCGGTGCTGGAATCGGCGGCAGCCGAACATGCTGCCCGCATGGTGGCCATGGAATCCGCTTCCACTAACGCAAGCAAGGTGATTGATCAGCTGACGCTGAATCTGAACCGTGCCCGCCAGGCCAGCATCACACGGGAAATTATCGAAGTTGTCAGCGGCGCTGCCGCACTGGAGTAATCAGGCAAATGGAGACTACAACTAAAGCTGTAGGCAAGGTGATTCAGGTAGCGGGACCCGCACTTGACCTGCAATTCGCCGAGAGTGAACTGCCCGTGATCCGCACGGCCATCCGTATCACCAGTGAAGGCTTCAATGTGCCGAACCCGATCGACATTGTTTGCGAAGTGGCGCAGCATATCGGGGAAGGCCGGGTCCGCGCGATCGCTTTGCAGCCGACCGAAGGCCTGGTGCGCGGCATGAAGGCTATCAGCCTGGGCACGCCCGTGATGGTGCCTGTGGGCCGCGAAGTTCTCGGCCGCGTGTTGAACGTGATCGGAGAGCCGGTGGACCGCATGGGTCCGGTGAACGCCAAGACATACTATCCGATTCACCGCCCGGCTCCGCTGTTTGATGAGCAATCGACCGAGCTGCAGATGTTCGAAACGGGCATCAAGGTGGTGGATTTGCTTGAGCCTTATTTACGCGGCGGAAAGATTGGACTGTTCGGCGGCGCGGGCGTCGGCAAGACCGTCATCATCATGGAGCTGATCAATAACATCGCCATGAAGCACGGCGGCGTTTCCGTATTCGCCGGCGTGGGCGAGCGGACCCGCGAAGGCAATGATCTGTGGCTCGAAATGCAGGAATCGGGAGTCATCGATCCGACCGATTACATGAAGTCCAAGTGCGCGCTCATCTATGGCCAGATGACCGAACCCCCCGGGGCGCGTCTGCGCGTGGGTCTCACCGGTCTCACGGTGGCCGAGTACTTCCGCGATGAGGAAAACCAGGACGTGTTGTTGTTCATCGACAACATTTTCCGCTTCACCCAGGCTGGTTCGGAAGTATCGGCGCTGCTTGGCCGTATGCCGTCCGCCGTAGGTTATCAGCCGAACCTGGCTACGGAAATGGGCGAACTGCAGGAGCGGATCACGTCGACCAAGAAGGGCTCGATTACCTCCGTGCAGGCGATTTACGTACCCGCCGACGATTACACCGATCCCGCCCCGGCGACCACTTTCGCTCACCTCGATGCCACCACCAACCTTTCGCGCGCAATCTCGGAACTTGGCATTTATCCTGCCGTAGATCCCTTGGCATCAACGTCGCGCATTCTCGATCCGCTCGTGCTCGGCGAGGAACACTACAACACGGCGCAGCAGGTCAAACAGATCCTGCAAAAGTACAAGGACCTTCAGGACATCATCGCCATTCTCGGTATCGACGAGTTGAGCGAAGAAGATCGTCTCACCGTTGCCCGTGCGCGTAAGATCCAGAAGTTTTTATCACAGCCATTCCACGTAGCGGAGCAGTTCACCGGCTTCAAGGGTAAGTATGTGAAGCTCGCCGACACCATCCGATCCTTCAAGGAGATCGTGGACGGGAAGCACGATGCTATTCCCGAGCAGGCGTTCTACATGCAAGGCACGATCGACGACGTGCTGGCGCGCGCCGAGCAGATGAAAGCGGTCGCCTAAGCCGTATGGCGGATACGTTCAGTTTCGA
>DATLCW010000075.1:0-37856 GCA_035526195.1 Bryobacteraceae bacterium | reverse complement strand
CGAAACAATCAGCAGGTTCGTCCCCATGGAGTTGATCTGATCCTGCACCTGCTTTTGCGCGCCTTGCCCAAGGCTGACCATGGCGATCACGGACGCGACACCAATCACGATACCGAGCATCGTCAGTGCGGAGCGGGCTTTGTTCCGCGCCAGAGCGCGAACGGCGATTTTGAGCACAGGGATGATCATGAGAAAGTTACCTCCAATTCCGGTTCACTGGGTGTGGTGGCCAGTTCCACCGCCGCATCCCGGCGCTTGCGAACAGGCTGATCGAGGATGATATGTCCATCCTTTACCACCACGATTCTTCGGGCAAACTGCGCGATATCCGGCTCATGCGTCACCAACACAATGGTGTTGGCGGAGTCGCGATTCAAACGTTGAAACACGCTCATGATCTCGACCGAAGTGCGGCTGTCGAGATTTCCGGTCGGCTCGTCCGCCAGCAGCAGCGAGGGCTGGTTCACCAGCGCCCGCGCCACCGCCACGCGCTGTTGCTGCCCGCCGGAAAGCTGGTTGGGGTGGCTGTCGCCTTTGTGCGCCAATCCCACTTCGGCCAGCGCTAACCGGCTGCGCCGCAAACGCTCCTCCGCCGGAACGCCGGAATAAATCAGCGGCAGTTCCACGTTCTCCAGAGCGCTCGTACGCCGCAGCAGATTGTACCCCTGAAAGATGAATCCGATCTTCTGATTCCGGATATCGGCCCGCTGATCCTTGCTGAACTGCGAAACATCATGGCCGTCAAGATAATACTGTCCCTTGGTGGGTTGATCCAGGCAGCCGAGGATATTCATCAAGGTCGACTTGCCCGATCCCGACGCGCCCATGATGGCGACAAATTCGCCCTGCTCCACCTCGAGCGAGACCCCCTTGAGGGCGTGCACCCGCACCGCGCCGCTATCGTAAAGCTTGTGAATGCGATCCAAACGAATGACGGGTTCCATTAGCGTCTTACTCCTTTCGGCGCTCCGCCGAACATCGATCCGCGCGGCTGCGTCTGGCCCGCCCGCTGTGCTTGCACCGGAACGGCAACCTGGTCGCCTTCCTTCAGCTCTCCACTCACCACTTCCGTTGAAAGTCCGTCGCTCAGGCCAAGCTGCACCCGAACCGGCTTCAACGTTTCGCCTTCCACTTTCCATACCGTTGACGGGCGTCTTCCGCCATTCGGCCGGTTGGAAGCCGCACCTTGCGGTCGCGGAGTCCGCGGCGTCTCGCTCGGAGTGGCGTTTTCCGGCCGGAATCGCAGAGCGGCCGTTGGCGCCAGCAGCACGTTCTGTCTTTCCGACACCGTCGCCGTGACGCTGGCCGTCATCCCCGGCTTCAGCTTCATCTGTGGATTCTCCACGTCGACCACCGCCGTATAAGTCACCACGTTTTGCAGTGTCTGCGGAGCCAGCCGGATCTGGCTGATGCGGCCGCGGAAGGTTTCCGCCGGGAACGCATCCACGGTGAACGATACCTTGCTATCCGGCGCAAGCTGGCCGACGTCCGCTTCATCAATGTCCGCCAGCACCTGCATCTTGGTCAGATCGTTCGCGATCAGGAACAGCACCGGAGCCTGCAGGCTGGCCGCCACTGTTTGCCCGACATCCACGTTACGCGACACCACCACGCCATCGATCGGAGCCGTGATATTGGTTCGATCCAGGTTGACCGTCGACAGTTGCACGGCTCCACGGGCCTGCGCGGCTTCCGCCTTCGCCTGCTCCAGTTGGGAGCGCGCCGCCTGGGCCTGCGCCTGTGTCTGATTCATCTGCGCAATCGCCTGCTGCTTGCCGGCTTCCGCCTGCAGCAATGCTGATCGATCCAGATCCAACTGCCGCTTGGCCAGTACTCCCTCTTTCACCAGGTTCTGATTCAGCTCAGAAGTGCGCTGGGCATCCTTCACCAGTCCGTCGGCGCGATCCACGTTGGCCTTGGCCGACGCCACCGCCGCATCCGCGCTGAGCACACTTTGTTGGGCGGCCTGTACGCGGGCGAGGGCGCTAAGCTCACTCGATTTTGTCTGCGCGAGCTGCGCTTCCAGTTGCTGCGGATCCAGCTTCGCGATCAACTGGCCGGCCCGCACCTTGTCATTGAAGTCGGCATACAGCTTCGATACCGTGCCCGACACCTGCGTACCCACCTGCACCGAGGTCAGCGCCTGCACCTTGCCGGTAGCGCTGATCGTTTTCTGCAAGTCTCCCCGGCGTATCTGCACCTTGGTATAGGTTGCCGCGGCGGCGGGTTTCAACCAGCGCCAGCCGGCGGCGGACGCTGCCACCAGCGCCACAACGGCCGCCGCCATCATCATCCAACGCCCGCTCGCGGATTTGCGGGTGAGGGGCGCTGTCTCCTCCAGTGCTCCTACAGCCTTTCGTTCCTGTTTTTGTTCTACTACGCTGGTGTTCATCTCAATTTCCTCCTGACCTGAAGCTAGAATCTCATCCGCGAGTTAAACTTCCGTGTGCCCGGCGGCGTCCGTTTGTAAAGGAACGGTAAAAGTCCGGTTGCCGCTGCGTCGCGGCGGTTAACATGTGGAAGGGTATGCAATGAACGCAATCCAGGATCGAGGCGGACAGACACGGCTGTTAGTGATCGACGACGATGAAAAGCTCTGCCAGCTACTGCGGGATTACCTTCAGCCTTTAGGCTACGCGGTGGACATCGTTCATCGCGGCGACGAGGGGCTGAAGAAGGCGTTCGAGGAGCAATACGCGGCCATCATCCTGGATGTGATGCTGCCTGGCTTGAATGGCTTTGACGTGTTGCGGGAACTCCGGCGGCGCTCCGATGTCCCGGTGCTGATGCTCACCGCTTTGGGCGAGGAGCCTGATCGCATCGCCGGCCTCGAGGTGGGAGCCGATGATTATCTGCCGAAAACATTCTCCACCCGCGAGTTGCTGGCCCGTTTGCGCGCCGTGTTGCGCCGCTCCATCGCCACCGCCAGGAAGCAGGCGGAACCGCAGCCGATGCCCGTTTCCGTGGGCGATCTATGGATCGACCCCGCCGCACGCACCGCCACCTTAGGCGGCGCCTCCCTCGTTCTAACCCCCATCGAGTACGATATCCTGCTCACTTTGGCCCGATCCGCCGGCCGTGTCAAAAGCCGCGAGCAGCTTCTATTGGATGTGGCGGAGCGGGATTTCGAAGCCTTTGACCGTTCCATCGATGTGCATGTTTCCTCCTTAAGAAAGAAGCTTTCCGACGACCCTCGCCATCCGCGTTTCATCGAAACCGTGCGCGGAGCCGGCTACAAGATGCGCAAGCCCGGTACGGACGACGAGTCATGAAACCGCGTTTCCCTCTACGCCGTAAGATCCTCCTCTTGGCGCTGGCGAATCTGGCGTTCCTGGTGATCAGCCTGGCTATATTCGTGCGCCTGCAGTTGCGGCAGGAATTCCAGTCCTTCCTCATGAGCGCAGCCAGAGAGAGGATTCTCTCGGTGGCGCGCCAGCTTGCCATCGACCTCGAAGAGACAGACGCCTCAGCCAGAAACGACCTCCTGAAGCGTTATTCGGAAGCGCAGGATGTGATGTTTGTCCTCTTCGATGTGCAGGGACAAAGGCTGGCCGGCCCTGAAATCCCGCTCCCGAGAGAGGTGAGGGAAAGGCTGGTACGTCCGCGCCTGGGACCGTTCGCCGGACGGCGCAGCCCAGGCGCCGCCACCGCTTTTCCCGCGGCGCCGCCGTTTCTGGTGGTGGCCGACCAGGGCCCTCGCTATTGGGTGGGAGTCAGGATTGCCTTCCGCGACCGGGCCACGGGCGAATTCACGCGGGCCGTGTTGACGATCGTCTCGCCGAACCTATGGAGCAATCCGTTCTTCTTCCAGCTTGAGCCGTGGCTGGCCATTGCAGGCATCGCGCTTCTCGGATCCCTGCTCTGCTGGATGCCTTGGGTCCGCGGGCTGACCCGCACCATCACCCGCATGATGAACGCCACCGCGGAAATGGCCGAGGGCCGCTTTGGAATCCGCGTGGATACCAAGCGCCAGGATGAGCTTGGATTGCTGGCGCGCTCGATCGAACAGATGGCCTTCCGTTTGGAATCCTATATTCAAGGGCAGAAGCGCCTTCTCGGTGATATTGCCCATGAGCTGCGGTCCCCGCTGGGGCGCATGCAGATCGGCCTGGGTATTCTCGAGCGCCGCGCGGAAACGGAGGATCAGAAGTATCTCACGGGGCTACAGGATGAAGTGGAATTGATGTCCAAGCTCACCAGCGAGTTGCTGACTTTCGCCCGCGCCCAATTAAGCCCGGAGACACTCCAGTTGGTGTCTGTGAATGTAAAGGACGTCGTGGCGAAAGCTGTGCAGACCGAGGCCGGCGGGGACTCGAACATTCACGTGCCCGTGGATCCAGGACTCGCCGTGCGCGCCGACTCCGAGTGCCTCTTCCGTGCGTTATCCAACCTGATCCGCAACGCGAAGCGTTATGCGGAAGAGGAAGGGCCAATCCTGATTACCGCGGAGAGGACGGGCGAAGAGGTAAAGATTCGGGTAGCGGATTCCGGTCCCGGCGTTCCCGAGGAAGCCTTGGATAAGATTTTCGCGCCATTTTACCGGTTGGATGCCTCGCGCGACAGGCGTTCCGGCGGAACCGGGCTCGGGTTGGCAATCGTACGCAGTTGTATAGAGGCCTGTAAGGGTCGCGTGGAATGCCGAAATCGCCACCCTCATGGGTTGGAAGTTACCATCACGCTCCTATCGGCGTAATTTCTTCGAGAGCCCGAACTCGTCGCATGGCCCTCGGTTTAGTGGCTGACCAGCCAGGATGTCCCCTGCTTGACTGGCGCCGTATCCTCATCCCTGACCTTGCTTGAGACGATACGATCGTACACATTCAAATACCGCTCCGCCATTTCGGTGGAAGAAAACCGCGTGCGGGCCGCGTCGCGGCACGCTTCAGGATCCAAATCCGAGGCGGCAGTGATCGCACGCGCCATCTCTTTCACATCGGAAACCAGATAGCCGGTACGCCCGTGCTCAATGATCTCCGGCAGCGCTCCGCTCGGGAACGCGATCACCGGCGTTCCCGACGCCAATGCTTCCATCGCTACCAGGGAGCTGGTTTCGGCCACCGTGCTCGGTATCAGCAGACATTGTGCCTGTGCCAGCAAGCGCTTCTTTTTCGCAAATCCGATGGGCCCGATAAACCGGCGCTGTGTGTCCAGGCGAGGTTGGATCTCTTTTGCAAAATACGTCTGATGAGCGTCGTAAGGAAAAACTTCTCCCGCCACAATCAATTCCGTGCGAGCCTTTTTGGCCGCATCCAGCGCAAAGTGAAAACCCTTCTCGGGACAGATCCTCCCCATAGTGAACGCATAGCCGCGTCTCGGCATCTTCCATTCGAAACGATCTACATCCACTCCGTTTGGAATAACGGGCAGGAACGCGCTGCTATCGGGACATCGCCGGCGTTGAGAAGAAGAGACACAATGCAGATAATAATTCCGCCGCTTTGCGCTAAAGATGCTGCTGGGATACCAATCCGCCGGCAGATGTAAGGTAGCCAATACTGGCACGTCACCCGAAGGAACATAGCAATGGAAATCAAGGCTGTGCATGTGCACGAGATCCACCGGATACTTCAGCAAAGTCTCGTGGAGCAATTGTCTGTGGACCTTCTGTCCCCACTTCCGCACAGGGTCATCCAGTTTCCCCTCCGCGCGCGGCGAAGCGATCAGCTTTCCCATCACGCGGGAACCCTCGGACGCCAGCACCAGCGAGCGATGCCCGGCCTCTACCAATGCCCGGTCGAGGATAGTCAGAATCTGTTCCGACCCGCCGACAGCGTCTGGACCCACTTCCGTAAGAGGGTACGCGACGCTCAATACTGTCATTTTCATTCCTTGGACCTAGCAATTTTCCTGCCGCATCTCTGGAATGCAAATTGCACAGGGAACAACCTGTAACAAGATGCCGCCAGAGCGAGATGTGGTCATTGTCGGTGAGTTCTTCATCGACGAGATTTTGAGCGAGTTCCTCGAACTTCCGAAACTCGGAGAGGAGTCTTTCGCCCGGAAATTCCACCGCGAGGCCGGTGGCGGCGCGGCCATCACCGCTTGCGGTCTGGCGAAACTGGGAGTTTCCGTCGCGGTTCTCGGGACGGTGGGAAAACGGGATGGCAATTTTATTATCGATAGGTTGACGCAATGCGGCGTGGACTGCGCCGGGCTGACGTTCCATCCCCAGGAGCCGACCGGACTCACCGTAAGCGTTTCCACCCGCGAAGATCGCGCCTTCTTCAGCTACTACGGTGCCAATCAGCGCTTGCCTCAGGTCCTTAAGAAGCCGCAGACACTGGAGTGGATGAAGTCCGCGCGCCATGTTCATTTCGCCTGCGCGCCCGATGCGGAAATGGATGCGCCGCTCATTCAGGCATTACGCCGCCGCCGGGTCCGCATTTCCATCGACGTTCAATCCCATACAAGCTGGCTTACGGAACCGGAAAGCTTGAATATTTTACGTCATTGCGACCTTTTTTTTCCGAACGAAAGAGAAGCCGAGTGGATCTCTGGAGAAGCCGGAGCACACAAAATACTGCGTGCCCTGCGCGAAAAAGGGTTGCGCGGAGTAGCATTGAAACGCGGCGGCAAAGGCGCCGCCCTCATGTGGCGCGGACGCGAGTTTCTCACCGACGCCTACTCGGTCGATACTGTCGATACCACCGGAGCGGGCGATTGCTTCGACGCCGGCTTCATCTACGCATGGCTCCGCAATGAAAAGCCACAGCGTTGTCTGGAAATCGCCAATTTGTGCGGCGCGCTCTCGACCCGCGCGCTGGGAGGCGTAGCGGCATTCCCCAGCCTTCAGGAATTGCAGGATTCGCAATCGCGTACAGGACAGAAAACATGAAAGTCGCCGTAATTGGCTGTGGATTGCGCACACCTCTTCTTCTTTATGGATTGACGCAGCCCGGCCTGGGCGTTTCCCGGGTTACGCTTTACGATCATGCTCCCCATCGCGCCCAGTTGATGGCGGCTCTGGGAAAAGCCGCCGCTCCGGACTCGTCTCTCGAGATCATCGCGTGCGATGACGCCGAAGAAGCCGTGGAAGACGGTTCGTTTGTGATCCACAGCATTCGCGCAGGGGGAATGGAGGGCCGTGCGAAAGATGAGCGTATCGCCGTTGACTATGGATTTGCGGGCCAGGAAACAACCGGGCCCGCGGGTTTTGCGATGGCGTTGCGTACGGTCCCGGCTGCACTGCACTATGCCGAACTGGTGGCGAGAAAAGCTCCCCGCGCCTGGATGATCAACTTCACGAACCCCGCGGGCCTCATCACGCAGGCAATGGCCGCTCATGCCAACCCCCGCGTGGTGGGCATCTGCGATACGCCTGCGGAGTTGTTCTTCCGCATATCTCTCGCCCTTGGGGAACCACTGGAGAATATCAAATGCGATTACTTCGGACTCAACCATTTAGGTTGGGTGCGGCAAGTACAGCGATCGGGTGAGGATGTGACTGCCGTCCTGCTGCAGGATGACGATCGCCTCAATCGTCTTTATCCGGCTCCGCTGTTCCCGCCCGCGCTCATCCGTTCCCTCGGGATGATCCCCACCGAGTATCTGTTCTTTTACTACCGGCACCGCCTGGCCCTGCAGAATCAGCTGGCGGTAGGCGCGACGCGCGGGGAGGAATTGCACCGGTTGAACGACCGCCTGTCCTTCCGCATGGAATCCGCTTTCCATCGCGGCGATATCCGGAAAGCGCTGCACCTTTATCGCGACTATTTGAACCGGCGCAATGCGAGTTATTTCAAATTGGAAGGCTCGGGCCTTTCCGCGCTGGATCAGGCCGACGTGGATTGGGATCCCTTTCAGGGGGAGACCGGCTATCATCGGATTGCCGTGGATGCCATCCAGGCGCTGTCCGGCGAGCAACCGTCACGGATGGTTTTGAATGTAAAAAACCAGGGGGCGATTCCTGACCTTGCCCCGGAAGATGTGGTGGAGATTCCCTGCCTGGTCGACCGCTCCGGCCCCCGCCCCATACCCGCCGGTCCTCTTCCGGATACGGTACGGGGACTCACGATTGCGGTGAAGAACTATGAACGGCTGACCATAAAGGCGGCGATCCGCCGTGACATCCCCCTGGCCGCCCTAGCGCTTTTTACGAACCCCATCGTCGCCGATTGGGACGCCGCCTGGGGCTTGGCCCATGCTTACAGCGGGAGCTTGAAAAAACCCTGACTCACGTGGCTACCGTACCATTCACTGGGAAGTAAGCTGCTGCCGCACGAAGCGGAGATCCTCCACGAATCTCGCATACTCGATCTTCTTTTCTTCCGCATCCGGAATGCGAAGTAAGGAGGACGGATGCACCGTCGCGATGAAAGATTTCGCATAAGGGTGGGGGAACAATTTGCCGCGGTCGCGCGTAATCTTGATTTCTTTGCCCGCCAGCGACTTTGCCGCGCTGGCTCCTAACGCCACCAGCACCTCTGGCTGCACCGCTTCCATCTCCGCCTCAAGCCAGGGACGGCAGGCGGCGATCTCCCCCATGCCGGGCTTCTTGTGAATCCGCCGTCTGCCGCGCTCTTCAAACTTGAAATGTTTCACGGCGTTGGTAATGTACACCATGTCGCGTTCGATACCCGCTTCCGCCAGCGCCTGATCGAGAACACGGCCCGCTGGACCAATAAAAGGAATCCCCCGCAGATCTTCCTGATCGCCTGGCTGCTCGCCTACCAACAATACCTGTGCTTTGCGTGCGCCCCTGCCGAACACCGCCTGGGTGGCGTGCTTATACAAATCGCAGCCTTTGCAGAATTGCACCGCCTGCTGCAACGCCGGTATCGTACGCCGTTGCGGAAGGTAAAGGGCAGCGGAAGGCTTGCGGACGTCATGCATCATGGCTCTCCCGGAGAATCAACAGCAATCGAAATACCTTGACAACTAGCTCCAGGAGAAGCAAGAATAACCGTAGGCGAAAATAAGGCGAAAATATGTCGGAAATTGTGGTCCCCGCTTCCCTTCTCTATCGATCCCTCCCTCCTTCTTCCTCGCTCCCCACCGGCGTGGATTCGCTCGATGGGAATCTCCCGGGGCTCCCACGCGGCGCCATCACCGAGATCTCCGGACTCCCTTCCTCGGGAAAAACTTCCCTGCTGATCTCTATTCTTGCGCAAGCCACCTGCGGAGGAGAGATTTGCGCCCTGGTCGATATCTACAACCGGTTTGACCCTTTCTCCGCCAGCCGGGCGGGAGTGTTGTTATCCAACTTGCTTTGGGTCCGCTGTCGCGGCGATGCCGGAGGAGCCTTGAAAGCAGCCGACCTTCTTCTCCACGGAGGTGGAATGGGGGTGGTTTGTCTCGACATCTGCGAGGTTCCGGCACGCATCCTGAACGCCCTTCCCACTTCTTACTGGTACCGGTTCCGCCGTGCCGTGGAAAACACTCCGGCAATTCTGCTGGTCCTTTCCCAGCAGCAAAATGTACGGTCGTGCGCGGCGCGCACTCTGGAATGCCGGCATGTGGAGATTTCCTGGACGGGCACAGGCCATGCCCGGCTGCTGGAGGGATTGCGGGCGGAAGTAGCTTTACGAAAACCTGCGCCGGCCGTGGCGGAATTTTCTGCCGGCACGTTTTGATTCGCGGAGAAGTAGTATGTTTGCCTGCCTGCATGCATCCGGAGCACCGGAAGGGATCGAGGAAGCTCTGTATGAAGTGGCGGATCACTTTTCTCCTTCCATTGAAGCAACCGGCCCCTCGACGATCGTTTTCTCTGTGGATGGACTGGAAAAGCTGTTTGGAACGCCACGCGAATTAGCGAGTGAAATAGCGCGCCAGGGAGCCGAGCGCGGCATTGATGCAAACGTTGCCATTGCGTCGAATCCGGATGCCGCACTCCATGCTGCCCGTCACTTTCCCGGCGTAACCCTGATCCCGGCCGGCCAGGAGACTCAGGCGCTGGGCGAAATTCCTTTAAGCGAGCTATCGATGCCCGCGCAAATGCATGACACTCTCCTGCGCTGGGGCATCCGCACCTTTTCTGAGTTTGCCGCGCTCCCTCCGCTGGGCATTCTCGAACGCTTTGGCATGGAGGGTCTGCAACTGCAGGATACCGCGCGAGGGATGATGCAGCGTCCTTTGATGCTCAGTCGCGGGAATATCCATTTTCAGCGCGGGACGGAACTGGAGCATGCGTTAGACAATCTGCAGTCGCTGCTATTTCTGGTGAACGGCCTATTGGTGGATTTGTGCCGGGAAATGCATCGCCATGGAGTGGCAACCCATGAACTGCGGCTGGTTCTCCAACTCGAGCATCATCCGGCGCAAGAGCGGGTTCTTTCGTTTCCCGTGCCCGCTCGCGAAGCGGCATCCATGCTCAAGCTGCTGCAGCTTCATCTGGAATCGAATCCGCCGCCGGCCGCGATCACGGCATTCACCCTGCATCTGGCTCCGGTGGAACCGCGGATGGCGCAGAGCGGTTTGTTTTGTCCGGCCGCGCCGGAACCGGCCAGGCTGCAGATCACGCTGGCACGCATCGGCGGTATTGTGGGGCATGAAAATGTAGGCTCCGCCGAGTTGCTCGATACGCATCGCCCCGATGGTTTCCTCCTGCGTCCTTTTTCCATGGATCGTGTACGGGATGAGCCTCGGCAGCGGAAGGTTTCCGGCACACGGCTCATACCCCGCTTGTACCGGCCTCCATTAGTGGCCAAAGTGATGTTGGAAAAAGGGCATCCCTGCCGGGTGGCGGCTTTGGGCATTTCCGGCAACGTGATGAGCTGGTCCGGTCCCTGGCGCGGATCGGGAGATTGGTGGAACCACCAGGCATGGGGAAGGGATGAATGGGATGTCGCTCTCAGCGATGGCGGGCTCTATCGCATCTATCGCGAATTATCGGAACAAGGGAAGTGGTTTGTGGCGGGGGTGTATGACTGATGGCGCCTTATGTGGAATTACACGCCCGGTCCGCCTTCAGTTTTCTGGAAGGCGCCTCGCTGCCGGAGGAACTGGCGGAGCGCTGCGCGGATTTCGATCAACCGGCCATCGCCATGCTCGACCGTGACAATTTATCGGGCATTGTGCGGTTCTACAACCAGGCCAAAAAGCGCTCCGTCCGAGCGCACATCGGCTGTGAGATTACCGCCGCGGACGGCTCCCGCTTCCCTCTTCTGGCGGAGAACAGGACCGGCTATCAGAATCTCTGCCGTCTGATTACGAAGATGAAAATGCGGTCGGCCAAGGGCAAAGCCGCGGCCACGCTCACGGATTTCGAGGAATTTGCCGAAGGCGTCATCTGTCTGACCGGGGATGAGCATGGCCCGCTGGCGGCTGCCATAAAACAGGGCAAAGGCCGCCAGTGTCTGCAACGGCTGCGCGGTATTTTCGGCCCGTCCCACGTCTATGCGGAGTTGCAGCGCCATCTGCATCGCGAAGAAGAGCACCGCAATAAACACGTAGCCGCTTTAGCCAGGAGCATGGGAGTTCCGCTGCTTGCCACCAACGGCGTGCAGCACGCCCGGCCGCAGGAGCGGGAGCTGATGGATGTATTCACGTGTCTGCGAAACAAAACCACCATGGAGAAAGCCGGGCGGCTCCTCTCCTGGAACGCGGAACGATACATGAAGTCCACCGCCCAGATGGTGCGGTTGTTTGCGGATCTTCCCGAGGCAATCGCGAATACCAGCGAGCTTTCCAACCGGTTGCAATTTGAGCTGTCGGACTTCGGTTATGAATTTCCCCGCTATCCGGTTCCCGAGGGAGAGACCATGAGTTCGTTCCTGCGGAAAATCACCGTGCAACGGGCCCCGCGGCGGTTCAAACCGTACACGGAAAAAGTCCAGCGGCAGTTGGAAAAGGAACTCGATCTGATCGAGAAGCTGAAGTTGGAAGGTTACTTCCTCATTGTTTGGGAGATCACGGAATTCTGCAGCCAGAACGGAATTCTCTCCCAGGGACGCGGCTCGGCGGCGAACAGCGCCGTCTGTTTCGCCCTGGGCATGACCGCCGTGGATCCGGTGAAGATGGAGCTGTTGTTTGAGCGATTCCTTTCCGAGGAAAGAGGCGAGTGGCCGGATATCGATATTGATTTGCCCAGCGGAGATCAACGCGAACGGGTGATCCAGCACGTGTACGAACGCTATGGAAAACGGGGCGCCGCGATGACCGCCAACATTATCACCTACCGCGGGCGTTCGGCGGTTCGCGATATCGGCAAGGTCCTCGGGTTCGATGCCGGAGTGCTGGCAAAGCTGGCGCGTTTTGTACCGCATTTTGAATGGAAAGATGCCGCCTACACCACCGGGCGGCAGTTCCGCGACGCCGGCCTCGATCCGGACAATGCGGCAATTCGAAAGTTCATGGATCTCTACATGTCGGTGCAGGACTTGCCGCGGCACCTCGGCCAGCACTCGGGCGGCATGGTGGTCTGCCAGGGGCAATTGGATTCCATTGTGCCGCTGGAGCCCGCAACCATGCCGGGCCGCGTCGTCATTCAATGGGATAAGGAAGATTGCGCCGACATGGGCCTGGTGAAAGTGGATCTGCTGGGGTTGGGGATGATGGCGGTATTAGAGGACACCACCGCCCTGATCCGCCGGCATCATGGCGAAGAAGTGGACTTATCGAATCTCCCGCAGGACGATGATGCCGTGTACTCCGCGCTGCAAAAAGCGGACACCGTCGGATGGTTTCAGGTGGAGAGCCGTGCCCAGATGTCGTGTCTGCCGCGCATGATGCCGCGCAATTTCTATGATGTCGCGGTGCAGGTGGCGATCATCCGTCCCGGGCCGATCGTCGGGAAAATGCTTCATCCTTATCTACGGCGGCGGCAGGGGAAAGAGGCTCCGGATTCTCTTCATCCTTTGCTCGATGAAGTGCTTTCGCGAACCTTGGGCGTGCCGCTGTTTCAGGAACAGTTGCTGCGCATGGCAATGATTGCGTCCGGCTTCACCGGCGGCCAGGCCGAAGAACTGCGCCGGGCATTGGGGTTTAAACGTTCGGAAGCGCGAATGAGGGAAGTGGAAGTGAATCTGCGTGCCGGCATGACGCGCAACGGCATTGTTGGGGAAGTTCAGGATTCCATCGTGTTGTCCATTACCGCCTTTGCTAAGTACGGATTTCCGGAATCTCATGCCATCAGCTTCGCGCTGATCGCTTATGCCAGCGGCTATCTGAAGTGCCATTATCTGGCCGCTTTCACCACTGCCATGCTCAATAATCAACCGATGGGATTTTACCGGCCCTCCACATTGGTGAAGGATGCCCAACGGCATGGATTGCGGGTGAAGCCGGTCCATGTCAATGAATCCGGCTGGCTGTGTACGGTGGAAGATCGCGCCACGATGCGGCTGGGATTGAATTACGTAAAGGGTCTGCACAAGGAAGCGGGCGAGGCGATCGCCAGTGAACGCGAGCGCCGGCTTTTCCACTCCGTGGATGACTTGCGCCGGCGTGTTCCCCGGTTGCACCGCGATCAGATCGCATGCCTGGCGAGTATCGGAGCCTTGAATTTTGACGATCACCGCCGAAGTGCCTTGTGGGAATCCGCGCGGCTGGCGCCGCCCTCGGGCGATCTGCTATCGGCATTGGAGCCGGAGTCCGCTCCCTGTCCCTTGCAGCCCATGACGCCGTTCGAGCGGTTGAATGCCGATATCCGCGGCACCAGCATTGCAATCGGCCGGCATCCGGTTTCCTATGCCCGGGAAATGCTGAATCGAAGGAAAGTGCTGCCCGCGGCGGAGCTGAGCAAGCGGAAAAATGGATCGCTGGTGCGGGTGGCGGGATGCATAATTGTAAGGCAGCGCCCGGGAACCGCGAAGGGGTTCGTATTTCTCAGCATGGAGGATGAGACGGGAATATCGAACGTAATCCTTCATCCGGAAGTATTCGAGAGATACAAAGAGATGGTAGTGGCAGCGCCGTTCCTCCTGGTCGGGGGAACCTTACAAAACCTCGAAGGAGTCGTTTCCGTGAAAGCCCGGTTTTTGGAAGCGTTGAACCTGGGCGCGGCGCACACGAAGTCGCACGACTTTCATTAACTATCCTCGCCGTTCGAGATCGCTCACATTCAAATGCGTTTTGAACACCCTCGAATAAGTATCATGCCTTAACGCCACGGCGCTTTCTGATAAAAGGTCACAAAGGCCTTGCCATCCAGCAGCAACATCGGATCGTTATTCTTGGGATGGTTCTTTCTTTCGAGCGTGTAAGTGGTCACGCGGCCGCTGGCGGATCGCGCCGTGATGGAATTCTCTGAGGCTGTCCACGTCCCGCGATCCGAAGATTGCGAAGTTGCTCCCCCGTTGGGACCGTAAGAGTCCGTTTCGCCGTAATACTCATAGCGGCCGTCCGCATTCAGAGTAAAGCAGGAGTTGGAAGCGCGCGCGCCGCCTCCGGTAGCGTAGACGTTTGAGACATAACACCATTTGCCCGCCAGATCCGGCTGGCTCTTCCCTCCACCGGAAGCCGATTCCGTCACCCGGCTCAAATTGACCTGGCCGGCAGGACCAATGAGCGTCATCGCGTTTCCATCCACGCGAAAATTCAGCTTGACGAAACCATCGGCGGAATTCATCGATACGGTGCTGCCTTCCACCTGATACCGGAACGGCGAACCATTCGCCGAGCCTGTTCCATCGGCGTTGAACTGCATCACTCCTTGCGGCGTGCGCCAGCTTCCAATCAGTCCCTGCTCCTTGCTCGCCAGAGGATTGACGGCTCCCTTTGATTCCACGCGCGCCAGGCGGTAAGTTGCGCCGTCCGTAGTGAGGACAACCACGTTGCCCTCCCGCTGAATGGCAAACGCGAATTCGTTTTCTTTATGACGGAATTTGACCGCCAGGCCGCCGCCGCTTTCCCGCGCCGTGAAGGGTAAGGTGTTTCCCTGTACCACAATAGTACCGGTGTACTCCCCATTCGAGACCTGAATTTTCAACTGGACCTGCTCGTTCTTATACTCACCGGCGAACGTGGTGGCGGGTTGCGCGGACGCGATTGTGCACACCGAAACCGCCAAAAGACACGCAAGGAAGAAGGTTCGGGAGTTCATGATTCCCCTTATCATACTGTTGTACACTACCCCACATGAATCCAGGCCGATTATTCCTCGCCAGTTGTCTGGCGATCGTCACAACCTCCATGGTCTTTTCCATACGCGGGGATATCCTCGATGCGTTAAGCGCCGATTTTCATCTGAACAAAGCGCAAACGGGGCTCATTCTCAGCCCGGCATTTTGGGGCTTCACGCTCTCGATTCTGATTGGCGGCTCGCTGGTGGATTTTTTTGGAATGCGGAGATTGCTGGCCGTTTCCAGTTGGGGCTACATTCTTGGAATCGCGGCGATCCTGTTTGCACCCAGACCTTCCGTCGCGGTGGATGCCTTCTATACCGATCCCGGCTTTATTTTTCTTTACGCGGGTATGCTGATTCTCGGTCTGTCGCAAGGTCTGGTCGAAGGAGTAGTCAACCCGCTGATCGCCACGTTATTCCCACGCGACAAGACGCATAAACTCAACTTGCTCCATGCCTGGTGGCCGGGGGGCTTAATTGCCGGCGGCTTGCTCGCGTTCGCCATTACAAAGATCATGGGCCTCGATGGCCAGGGAGTCAGCGCCTCTATCGCTACCCTCGGATGGCAGATCAAACTCGCCACCATTCTGGTCCCCGCCGTTGCGTATTTGTTGGCGATCAAAGGCCAGCATTTCCCGGCGACGGAACGTGTCGCGGCGGGCATCACCAATCGCGAAATGCTGCGAGAGGCGGCGCGGCCGATGTTTCTTTTGATCTGGGTTTGCATGTGGCTCACCGCGGCAACCGAACTGGGCCCGGACCAATGGGTGAGCTCGCTGATCACCCAACTTACCGGAATGCAGGGTGTGCTGATTCTGGTCTACACCGCGGGATTGATGTTCGTACTACGCTTCTTCGGCGGCCCGATGGCGCACCGCTTTTCTCCATTCGGACTACTGGCGATTTCCGCCATATTGGCCGCCGCCGGACTCTACTTACTGGGAGCCGTGAAAACGCCGGCCGAGGCGTTTCTGGCGGCAACGCTTTTCGGAGTGGGCAAAACCTACTTCTGGCCCACCATGCTCGGAATCACCTCGGAACTCTTTCCGCGCGGCGGCGCCTTGTTGCTCGCCATCATGGGAGGCACGGGGAATCTGGCCACCGCGTTCATTCTGCCAATCATGGGCGGCTGGTATGACACGGCCGGTCCAGCCGCTGCCTTCCGTTATGTCGCGGTGATGCCCTGCATCATTGCCTTGGTTTTTGGCGTCCTCACCCTCTACTTCCGGTCGCAGGGAGGATACCAGGCGGTGAAGCTAACTGAGGCGAAGGCCGTCGCCGCCGATTGAAGGGCGCAACGCCGTGCGCGTGAGAATCCAAAGCTTCTTCGCCTTGGGAACGGAGATCCGCTCCTTCAGCACTTCATATCCCCTCGCTTCGATCCGCTTCAACAGGCTGTAGTAAATTTCGATGATGGCGCGGAGCATCGCTCTGCCTTCGGGCTCCACTAAATCGAGCAGAGGCATCGCCTCGCGATAGTATCCGCGCGCCCTTGCGGCTTGAAACTCGAGCAAGGCGCGTAGCGGAGGCGTCACCTGGGAATCACCCAAATGGCTGGCGATGACC
The DNA here is from genome assembly GCA_035526195.1 of Bryobacteraceae bacterium. Taxonomy (GTDB): domain Bacteria; phylum Acidobacteriota; class Terriglobia; order Bryobacterales; family Bryobacteraceae; genus CADEFT01. The sequence goes on along the minus strand of DATLCW010000075.1, from coordinate 21,289 downwards.
TCGAAACGCCGCAGGTCTTCCGCCGGCAGATAGATTCGGCCATTCTCGAAATCCTCCCGCACATCCCGCAGGATGTTCGTTAACTGGAAAGCCACGCCGCACTTCTCCGCTAACGGCAGTGCATCGGGAGAACGAAACCCAAGGATGTGCACGACCGTCAATCCGACTACCGACGCGACTCTATAGCAATACTGGTAAAGTTGATCGAAACTTTCCACGGCTTGGAAATTGAGATCTGACTGCACGCCGTCAATCATATGATGAAAGTATTCCGCCGGGATCCTGTAGCGCAGCACCGTATCCTGGAACGCCGGCCACAACGGATGTCCGTCGAAGCGGCCATCGAGAGCGGCCTCCATCTGCTTCCGCCACTGGTCGAAGGCATCCGCGGTCTTGGGGCCAGGCCCATCGCTCAAATCGTCGCAGATGCGCATGAACGCATAGACAGCGCACATGGCATTGCGCCGCTGTTTATCCAGCAGCAGAAACGAATAGTAGAAATTGGTCGCCCGCGTGCGCGCGATCCCCGTGCACCAGGCATAGGAAGCATCGAGCATCGCATTCATGCGGCGCGCGCGAACGTAACCCGGAGGAGCGTCCGCAGCAGCAGGCCCGCGCGCTCCGCTTTCGATATGACCGGACGCTGCGCCAGCACGTTGTAATCGAGTTCTTCGATTTTCTCCAGCACCTTCAAACCGCCGCGGCTGAAGAGATCGAGATCAATCGCCAGCCGCCGGTCCACCATATCCGGCAGCGGCAGCCCGGTGCGGAACAGCTCACGCGCTTTCTCCACGACCTCCACCATCACCTTCCTGAACTCCGGCGAATAGCGGTGTGCGTACAGTTCCGCCACCGTATACCCGTGCCGCTGGATCACCTCCAACGGAATGTACACCCGATCCTTCTCCAGATCCACCGTCACATCCTGCCAGAAATTCGCCAGTTGCAGCGCCGTACAGGTGGCGTCGGAAAGCTGTTGCCGCTGCTCATCGCGATATCCGCAAAGATACAGCACCAGCCGGCCGACGGGATTGGCGGAGTACCGGCAGTACTCGAAAAGATCCTCCCAGGTGCGGTAGCGGGTAACCGTCTGGTCCTGCACAAAGGCATGGATCAAGTCGGCAAAGGGAGTCTTTGGAAGGTCATGCTTCTGCACGGTATCCCACAGCGCCACAAACACCGGGTGCCTGGTATTCCCCCCAAACATTGCGTCCAACTCCTCACTCCACCAGGAGAGCAATTGCAAACTCTCTTCAGGATTCCCCATCTCATCGCCCAGATCGTCCGCCCAGCGGCAGAATGCATAGACATTGAAGAAATCCTGATGCAGCCGCTTCGGCAGCAGAAAGCTCACCACGTGGAAATTTTCGTAATGGCGGGTGGCCAGCCAGCGCGTGTACTGCGCCGCTTCTCCTGGCGTGAAGGTCCACCCTTTCGATTCCGGATGGCGGACAAAATCCTTCGGCGCCAGGAACCAGGGGGAATCGTCAGGCATTGGCTTTCTATGGAATGATCGCCGTCTTCATGTGGCCGTTGTGGCTCATGAGGTGACGCATCACATCGAGCAGATTGCTCAGCGGTTCCTCGCGATTCACAAAATCGCGAGCCGCAATATCCCCGCGGCTTACCGCTTGCAGCGCTTTCTGAATGTGGCCGGGAGTGTGATGGAAGCTCGCCTTACAGGTGATCTCAGAGTAATGCAGCAAGCTCGTATCCAAAGCCACGGCGCTATCGCTCGGGCAGCCGCCAAAGAAATTAACCACGCCGCCGCGCCGCACCGTGCGCGCCGCCAGTTGCCACGTCTCGGGAGTGCCTACAGCCTCAATCGCCACGTCGACACCGCGCCCGCCGGAAATTTCGCGCACCGCCGCCGCATGATCCATCGGGTCGGACGTGCATAGCAGATCAGTGGCTCCCATGCGGGCCGCGCGATCCAGTTGCGACTTGCGCCGGCCGAGGGCGATCACTCGTACTCCAAAGACTTTCGCCAAACGTACGAACATCAGTCCAATCGGTCCCAATCCAATCACCGCAATGCTCTCCACGCCGTGCAGATCGCACTCTTCTAAACCCCGCATCACGCAAGCCAAAGGCTCAATCAGCGCCGCATCCTGATAGCTGATATGATCCGGAATCGCATAAAGATTCTTGCGCACGATACGATTGGGAATCCGGATGAATTCCGCATACGCCCCATTGTTGAACAACAGATCTTCGCACAGGTTTTCTTTGTTTCTCACACAATAGAAACAACGGCCGCAGGGCGCGGAATTGGCGCTGACCACCCGCTGGCCTACTGCGAATTTCATCACGTTTTCGCCCACCGCCACCACATCTCCCGCCAACTCATGTCCAAACAACGCCGGCGGCACAATCATGCGCGCATGATAACCGCGCCGGAAGACTTTCACATCGGTCCCACACGTCAGCGCGGCGCGGACCCTGACCAGGACGTCGTCAGGCCCAATCTTGGGAACGGAAACGGGCTCGATCTGCAGGCTTTCTTTGCCGTACAGGACTGCAGCCATCATCTGTGGTTTCACTTTGTCGTCCTCTGGGGCTGAACAATTATTTTCAATGATTTGCCGTCCGGATGCAAAGCCCGGTCGATTCCCGCTCGTATGTCCTCCAGCGGCAGGCGGTGGGAGATCAACTCCTCCACCGGCAGTTCCCCGCTGAATACCAGGCCCGCCGACTCGGCCTGCAAATCCACGTCGGCGCTATAAGCTCCAAATAACATGCGCTCCCCTACGCAGATGTCCGCGCCGGACACCTCGATCCGCTCCTTGTGTGAAGTCTGTGCAAATAATAGAATACGGCTTCCGGGGCGGCTGGCGCGAACCGCCTGCTCAATAATCCCCGGCGCGGAGGCGCATACGAACGCCAGATCCGCTCCCCGCCCCTCAGTCAAATCCGCCGCTTCTTTGGCCAAATCGACCGTGCGCGGATCGTGGCACGCGGTAGCCCCAAAGCGCCGGGAGAGTTCCCGCCGCGTATCGATGGTGTCCGTTGCAAGAATTTTAGCGCCCGTTCGTTTCAATAACATGGTGAAAATCAAACCGATCGGACCCTGACCCAACACCAGCGCCACCTCATCCCCTTTGGGCGCTGCCATCTGCACCGCTTTAAGACAGGTGTTTACAGGCTCCACAAAACAAGCCTGATCGAATGATACTCCCTCGGGAATCTTCTCCACGCCTTTGCGCACGATCCAATCCATGACCCGGACGTACTGCGAGAACCCGCCGCCGGCCGGCTCAAAACCGGCCGTCACGCCGACCTTTTTGTACACCGCGCACTGCGCGTAAAGGCGCCGCCGGCAATAGAAGCATTCCCCGCACGGGATATGGTGAAACACAATTACCCTGTCGCCGCGCTGGTACTCACTCACGTCCTCCCCGGCGGCTGCCACCACTCCAGCCGTCTCGTGGCCATAGATGCGAGGCGGAGGCAGCAGGTTATGCTCCACCTTCTTTAAATCGGTATGGCAGATGCCACAGCTCTCAACCCGGATCAGCAATTCTCCCGCGCCTATCGCAGGCGTTTCAATCGACTCCACCGACACCACGCCGTCGCCCTGATAAATGGCCGCACGCATCATGGATGGCGGATTCAGATTAGAGACGGCAGGCTGCAAAAAACTCTCCCAGCTTGTCGGACGCGAGTTTGGACTGGCGCTGCAGACGCAGCAGCGCCGGAATATGCCGGAATGGACGGAACAGCGCCGCCCGAAAGATCGCTCCCCTGTCGAACCGTCCCGTGGACGTCCGGTAGCGGTTGAAATCAAGCGGCATGGCATCTGTGGAGCTATCGCTGACCACACGAATGCAATAGACCGGAATCCCTCGAAACGCGGCGCGCTCAGCGATGCCCGCCGCTTCCATTTCCACCGCGGAAGCCCCCGTCGCCCTCAAATCGCGTTTCTCCTCCACCGTGATCGCCACCCGATCATCGCTCACGATAGCGCCTTTGGTTAACGAGCCTTCCCTGGGCAGGCATGCGGGGTAGCGCTTTCCGGATTGCTTTGCCCGGATTTCCGTGGCGGCGATCATATCGCCCACTGCTAACGCCGGATCCAGCCCCCCGCAAAAACCGATGCTGATCACGGCATCCACCGATTCATGGCGGCACGCCGTTTCCAATGCCTGGGCGGCGAGCACGGGACCCGGACCATTCGCCACCAGCGTCACACTCCGCCCCTGCCACCGTCCCCGCTCCGCGAAATCCAGCGCCCAAGGCAGCAGCCTCCGCTCCGACACCTGCCGCCGAAGCCCATCCAACTCGAATTTCTCAGCGGCGATCATCAGCAGTGTTCCCACTAGCAGTACCCATTGCCACGAAACCAGTCAATCGCGCGTTCCAGCGCCCCATCGACCGGAGCAGGCTCGAAACCGATTTCCCGCCGCGCCTTATCCGAAGAAACGAACATTTTCTTGCGCGCCATGCGAACGCCGTCCAGCGGCGCGCGCGGCTCTGACCCGGTGATTTTGGCCCACCCGGTGCTACACATCCCGGCTGCGAAAGCCATCGCATAGGGTATTCGGAATTTCGGCGCGGCCACTCCCGCCAACGCTCCAATACGCTCTAAAATCTGCTGCAGCGTCAAGTTCTCGCAGCCGAGGATGTACCGTTCGCCCACCCGTCCTTTTTCCGCTGCCAGCAAATGCCCGCGGGCGGTATCGCGCGCGTCCACCAGGTTGAGCCCGGTATCCACATAGGCCGGCATATCCCCCTTGAGCAAATCCACGATGATCTTTCCGGTCGGCGTAGGCTTCACGTCATGATCCCCAACCGGTGCGGTGGGATTTACGATCACCACCGGAAAGCCGGAATGCGCGAACTCGAGCGCCACCCGCTCGGCCATAAACTTGGAGCGTTTATACGAACCAGTCATGTCATCCAGGCTCACGGGCACGTTTTCATCTCCCACCCGGTCTGCCGGGATCCCGATGCAGCCCACCGTGCTGGTATACACGAGTCTTTCAACGCCTGCGTTCTTCGCAGCTTGAAGAATATTCCGCGTTCCATCCACGTTGCTGCGGTAGAGCTCGCTGCAATCCTTCGCCCATAGCCGGTAATCGGCGGCGACATGATAGACGAACGCACAACCCTCCACCGCCCGCTGCAGAGACTCCGGTTCGCGCAAATCGCCTTCCACCGTTTCCACCCGCAGTTCCCGCACACGGCTGCCCGGGCGTACCAGCGCGCGCACCCGTTCTCCGCGTTCCAGCAGTTGATTTGCGACATGCCAGCCAAGGAATCCACTTGCCCCCGTTACCAGAACCGGCTTCACCCTGCTTCTACCGCAACAACCACGTCAACATGCGAAATGGATCGCTCGGCCGCGAGTTAATCCCGTAAGCTGCCGACGGCTCAAACCCGCAATGCGTCATACAATGTTCGCACCGCGGATCGCTCCCGCCCGGGCCATAATTGTTCCACGGTGTCAGGGTCATCAATTCCTCAAAGGTTTTGTAATGCGCATCCGTAATCAGATAGCAGGGACCCTTCCAGCCCTTCACGTTGTAAGTCGGATTGCCCCAGGCCGTGCAAGGCAACTCCCGCTTGCCCTGCAGAAAATCTACATAGACGGGCGTAGACTGCAGCGGGAATTTTGCCTGAAACTTATCGAAATCCTTGAATTTTTCATGGACATCCTCGCGCGTCAGGAAAATCTCGCGATCGTTCACTGCCGAATATCCGTAAGCGGGCGAGATGGTGTGTCCATCCACCCCAAACTTCTTGAGATAGGTGAACAGCTCCTCAATCTCGTTCATGTCCGTCTCTTTGTAAACCGTGGTGTTGGTCACCACTTTGAACCCGGCTGCCTTCGCTGCCTGGATTCCCGCAATCGCTTCTTTGAAGACTCCCTTCCGCTCCACCGCCAGATCGTGGTTTTGCTCCATGCCATCCAGGTGGACATTGAAAAAGAACTTCTCGGCCGGCTGGAAGTCTTTCAGCCGCTTCACAATGAACATGCCGTTGGTGCATAGATAACAGCTCTTGCCGCGTTCGAGAATCGCCGCTACCAGCGGTCCAATCTCCGGATAGAGCATCGGCTCGCCGCCGCAGATGGTAACCATTGGCGCCCCGCACTCATCCACGGCTCCCAGACACTGCTCCAGGCTCAGCTTTTGCGTGATGGTCGATTCATATTCCCGGATGCGCCCGCAGCCCGTGCAGGTAAGATTACACGTATGCAGCGGCTCCAGCATAAGGACGATGGGAAACCGCTTCTTGATCATCGGATGCGGCTCGCGGGCCTCGCCCGTTTGCACCGTATAGATGATTTTGAACGGGTTGGAGGTATCGTTCTCTACTGCGTTGTTCACCTGCCATTCGGGCCGTGGGCGCAGCTTGTTCTTCACAATATAGCTGGCCATCCCGGCCGTCATGGACAACGGAAATTTCATGCGCTTAGCCTCATTTGGACGATCGTTTCCCATTCAAGAAAGCCGCTAACGCAAGAACGGGGAAAGAGTTGCGGTAGAGATGATAAGACAGATAAAAAACACGTGGAAAACCGGTGCCCGTCGCCAATTGCTCGCTCCAGGTGCCGTTGCTGTTTTGCGTGTCAATCAGGAACTCGACACCCTTGCGCACGCTCTGGCTGATGTAGTCGCCGCTTGCCAGCAGGCCCAGCACTGCCCATGCCGTCTGCGAGGGCGTGCTTTCCGCGCTTACGAACGAGGCGGCATCGTAGCTCTCGCAGCTTTCTCCCCACCCGCCGTCGGCATTCTGAATGGAGCGCAGCCACTCCCCGGCCCGCAATACGTGCACTTCGCGGTCACTCTCCCCTGCCGCGCGTAATCCGCGCAACGCCAGAAAAGTGCCGTAAATGTAGTCGACGCCCCAGCGTCCGTACCAACTGCCATCGCTCTCCTGCGTACGGCGAAGGTATTCCGCGCCGCGGCGAATGGCGGGATGCGACTTAAGCACTCCTTGGGCGATCAGACCCTCCATCACCCGTCCCGTGATGTCCGGACAGGTCGGATCGAGCATCGCATTGTGGTCGGCAAACGGAACACACGCCAGTGGCTGCCAGTTGTTGTCGACATCGAAGGCCGCCCAGCCCCCATCTTTCGACTGCATAGCCAACAACCAGGTAACCGCCCGGTTAATCACCAGTTGCTGTTCCGCATGACTGCTGGCCCGGGCATGCTTCAACCCCAGCAACACCATCGCCGTGTCGTCAATGTCCGGATAGAATTCATTGGCGAACTCGAAGTACCACCCCGACGGCTCGACATCCGGCCGCTTCACGCTCCAGTCGCCTTTCCTGCGAACTTCCTTCCGCAGAAGCCAGTTCGCCGTCGCCTTCAGCGAATCCACCGGAGCCAGCCGTGACTCGCCCACCGCGTAGGCCGCAATCGCCGTATCCCACACCACCGAGAAACAGGGTTGAAAGAACATCGTGTGGGCATCGTTCACCATCAGATTGTCGAACTGCCGGCACGCCTCGACATGATCCGGATGGTCCCGGGGAATCCCCAACACATCCAGCGCCATGATCAGATACATCATGGGCGGATAAATGGCCGCCAGCCCGTGAGAGTGGCGCGTCCGCTCCAGCGCCCAGGCAATCGCTTTTTTCACCGCCACCTGCCGCAGCTTTTCCGACCCGTATTTCTCCCACATCTTGAGCCCGCGGTCCACCAGCAAAAAGAAATTCTTCCAGGTGAACGTGGCGGCGTCGCGGGGAACGGCAAAGCTAACCCCTGGCGCGTGGATTTCATTCAAATTAAAGCCCGCCGGCACCGGGCTCATCGGATTCGCGGCATGGACAATCGACAACGGAATCACGATCGCCCGGGTCCACGAAGACATCTCGTAAATGAAATTACCCAGCAGCATGATTTCCGGGGGAATCGAAGGAACATGCTCGCGCGGGTAGAGCCCGAACAGGCTAAGGTTTACCTTTACGTAGCTGTTCGCCCGCTGCAGACCGCCAAGAGCCAGAATGCGATCGCGCAACCGGATCATACGGCCGTCTTCAGCCGCAACTCCTGACACTTTCAGCGAGAAATAAGCCTTAATACTGGCGCTGACCTCAGATGGCCCTTTCGGGTAGATATTGAAGCCGCCGTCCGGCAGTTGCCGGGCCAGAATGGATTCCACCGCTTTGGCGATCAGATGCCTGTTCGGAGGATTCCAAATCCCCTCCTGTGGCGGATGCATCCACAGTTGCAGCAGAATATAATCCGCCTCTAACGTAGAGTCCGCCGTCAGATCCGCCCACCAGTATCCATCGGGATGGCGCATCGACAACAACGCATCTACCCCCCGTTGGGCCGACTGGGCGGTCGACGCCAATAGCTCATCGCCTATTTGGAGGCTTGGTGTCATACGGAAATGGTAGTGAGACGCGAAGTGTGGCGTATTAGTTCGCCCGGAAGCGAGAAGCGGACATCCTCCTCTTTGATCTCCACTTCCTCGACGTGGGAGAAGCCATACTGCGTGCGCAAGGATTCAATCAGCTCTTCCACCAGGTGTTCCGGCGCCGATGCACCCGCGGTAACGGCAATCGTATCCACACCTTCCAGCCACTGCGCGCGCACTTCGCTGCAATCGTCGATCAGATACGACGGGACGCCCGAGTTCTCACAAACCTCCACCAACCGCCTCGAATTCGAGCTGTTCTGCGATCCAACCACCAGTAGGGTCTGGCATTGCGGAGCCACGGCTTTTACCGCCAGTTGGCGGTTTTCGGTGGCGTAGCAGATGTCCTGGGCCGGAGGCCCCTGAATAAGCGGGAACTTCTCTTTCAACCGGGCAATAATGCCGGTAGTCTCGTCGAGACTCAACGTAGTCTGCGTAAGAAAACAAACCTTCGAGGGATCGCTGACTTCCAGACCATCGACATCGGATTCCGTCTCCACAAGAATACTGGATTCAGGAGCCTCGCCCAAAGTTCCAATTACTTCATCGTGGTCTTTGTGGCCAATCAGAAGGATTGTGTAACCCCGCCGGGCAAACCGCGTGGCTTCCAGATGTACCTTCGTAACCAGCGGGCACGTGGCATCGATTACCTGCAGCCGCCGCCGCTGTGCCTCGGAGCGCACCGCCGGGGAAACGCCATGGGCGCTGAAAATGACCCGCCCTCCCCCCGGAACCTCGCTCAATTCCTCCACGAAGATGGCGCCCGCGCTCCGCAGCTCATCCACCACATGGCGATTGTGAACAATTTCCTTGCGGACAAAAATCGGCGGGCCATAAACGTCGATCGCAATTTTTACGACGTCGATCGCTCTTACTACACCCGCGCAGAATCCGCGGGGCGTCAGCACCAGAATTTTTTTACCAGCGCACCCCGCACCGGCTCCCGAACTGGTTGTCATAATAGATGAACATTATTATAGCAACCTGTTTGGGGCTCGCTGTCCTCACCCTTGTCTCATGTAATATGAGACTGGACGGGGATCGATCGGTTCCGCGCCTCGGAGTCTCCCGGGAATACGGAAGGCCATGCGGGATAGCGGAGCGCAGTCCCTCGCTTTACTCGAGCGCCTTTTCCACCATCCGCGAGTCAATCGCCCCATGCTGCTGCTTCGCTGGCCTTTCCACCGTGCCATCTCTCGCCACTCGCGCCAATGCCTCGGCGGCCATGCCATCCTTGCTCGACCGGATATGCAGCACCCAGCGCCCTTCTACCGGCCAGCTCCGGGCCACGGCGAAAAGACCGGGCTGGGTAAGCGCTACGAACTTCAACCGAATGGACTGCCGGCGGCCGTCCACCACTCCTTCCGCCGTGCCCGTATACGTTGCCTGCTCGGGATGATGACGGCCCAGCGCCCGCACCACCACCGCGGCGTCTTTGGCCTTAGGATCCTTGCTCGCGGTCGGATTTCCGAACTCGATCCAGAATCCTCCTCCGGCCTGTAAACTGATTGCCGCCAGAACCGCGGCGAGAGGGAGCAACGAACCAGTAATTATTTTCATGCCGGGAAGACGCCATCCGCCCGGCTGCCGTTAACGGGGAACCTGTTGGTGGGAGGATGCCAGATCCTCTAGCGTCGGCTCATTCGCCACCGCCGACGCAAAACGCGTGAGTCCGGCGCCCAGCGCCAATTGCGTCAGCCCCGCCACGTTGCTCACTCCCAGCTTTTTCATCATGGTCTTGCGATAGCTGCGCACCGTTTGCAGACCCAGATCAAGCAGCACAGCGATCTCCTTACTGGTCTTACCTTCCGCCACCAGCCGCAGCACCTGCAGTTCCCGCGGCGATAGGCCCTCCAACACCTGCGGCACTTTCCGCTCTTCCAGATCCCCGCGCTTGATGCGGTTCAGCAGCTTGTCCGAAACCTGCGGGCTTAGATACGAGCCGCCCTTCGCCACCGTGCGCAATGCATCCAGCAAATCATGATCGGACGCCCGTTTAAGCACGAAAGCGCGAGCGCCGGAGCGGATCGCGCTTACCACGGAACTCTCGTCGTCATACATCGACAGAATGATTATTTTCGTATCGGGACAATGCCGCACGATCTCACCGGTCGCTTCGATCCCGTTGAGTTTCGGCAGGCTGATGTCAATCAGTACAATACCCGGCTTCAGCCGTTTGCATTGGACAACCGCATCTGCTCCGTCTTCGGCTTCGCCCACTACACGAAATTCATCATGGCTCTTGAGGATGGCTTTGATACCGTCCCGCATGATCTTGTGGTCATCCACCAAGAGGATCTCACACGGCATGGCGCGTTGCTCCTTCCGGCGTCTCTTCGCGATACACGGCCCGGATTACAGTGCCTTTACCATATCCTGTTTCAATGTGGAATGTGAGGCCCGACTTGAGCGCCGTGTGCCGCATACACAGGATTCCCAGCCCCGGGCGAAAGGCTTCCACTTGTGTTTGGTCGAAACCGCGCCCATTGTCGCGAACTTCCAGCCGCACGAGCGCCACAAGCGGCTGCAATACCACTTCGATCAAAGTTGCCCCGGAATGGCTCACCGCATTTCCCAGGGCATGCTCGGTGATATCGTAAACCGCCACCGCCGCCGGAAGGGGCAGATGCACATGGGAATCCATCAGGAAGCGAATGGTGGCTCCATTGCACCGCTCCCGCATCCGCCCCACTAGTGTGTCCAGCGCATATCGCAAACCGGATCGCGGGACCATCCCCGGATTCAACTGATAGCTGAGCGTGCGCACATCCCCAACGGCCTTTTCCAATAACTGCTGGATCTCCACCGTGCGCGTCGCAATGGCCGGGGACTGCTCTACGAAATCCTGACGCAAAACATCCAGTTGCAGCCCTACCACGGTTAGCACTTGCCCGACGTCTTCATGCAGGACTTGGGCGACACGATTGAGCTCATCCTGCTTAAGGCTGAGCGCCTCGATCAATTTGCAGGTCAAGCCGTCCGGCGATCCTACATTTTCGGACATTTTATTTAACTGCTTATGATGCATGATTATGCCTATGGTTGGCAAGAGGTATTCTATCTTTTTTCCATGAATTGTAGGCATCTGTCTAGTACTTATGGTACTTCCTGGCATTTTTACGAGGGGTCCAAAGTTGCCGCCGGCGCTGTTATTACACCGTAACTAATATTGGTGTCCGTACAACCGGCTCGAGGCTCGGGCGCCTCCAGCCTCTCCCCTTCCTCGCGGAAAACGGTTCCAAAACCGGTGCCGGAGCGCCACAAGCATCTGTATACCCGGCTCGCTTTGCACGCCGGTAATCAGCACTGCCTTCGAAAGTGCATCGCCTTCGTCAAAAAAGATGCCGTCAGCGCCCGACCGCGCCGTAACGCCGCGAGGGGGTGAGGCTCCTGGCGATTTCCGTTCGGCGGATGCGAATGTTCCGGATACGGAACTCTGCGCCGCCGCGATCGGGCACGAAAAGGAAGAAAAGGTATTCTTCTCCCCTCCCCGCCAGAGGCGGCGGCGCGGGAAAATTCTGCCAGCCGCCCCCCACCGGTAGCTGGTAGTTCCAGAGATCGCGGCCCTGCCTGTTGGTAATCCCAAACGCCACCGGCCCCTGCGTCACTTGAATCTGGCCTTCCACCTCGAGCCGTACCCATCCTTTCCACGATCCGAGAGGCGTGCGCCGCACCAGCGGCTCCCCTTTGGGGACCTGGAAATAACATTCGCCCGCCGCATCTGGAGCTCCGCAAAGAGTCCCTGCCGCCTCCACCGCCAAGCTTCGGGCGGCCGGCTTCCCCACAGTCACGATGTGAAAGGGCGGCGCGGCGCTCACCACCGGCGCGCCAATGTCATAGCTGGGGGGCCCGCAGTTCGCCATCCGGCAATTCCACTTCGTGTAGAATGCCGCCAGCTTTTCCACCGCGCCGTACCGCCCGCGCTCGATAAATTCGATTGCCTCAATGTTCTCCGAATTCAGTGCCGCCAGCTTCCCTTCCAAAAGCTCCAGCGGCGTGTAACCAGTTAGCAGTACAAACGGCTCCGGCGGCATCCCATCCCGTCCGATCACGTAAATCTTGCGTGGTCGCGACGGCAGCTCGTAAAACCGTGGGCCGAACCGGCGAAAATAGAGAGCAACCGCAACCTGCGTCTCCAACCCCATTTCCTCCTGACCGGTAAACGCCAGTTGATACCCGGCGGCAACCTTATCCTCGATGACCCGCAATGCATCGGCGAAATCCAGAAACAGCTGCTGGAACGCGAGCGCCTGGTTATACAGGTTGGCGGAATTGAAAAACGGCATACAGACGGCCATGACCGGCCACGCCAGGCGCCACCCGCGCCACGGCCATCGTTGCGCCAGCATCGCCAGTGACAGCCCCGCCAGCAGCCCCAACAGGTGCACCACGGGGATATTGCAGCGGGGAGCCGCATGAAAGCGGGCGCTCATCAGCAGGATTCCAGCTGCCGCCGCTCCCGAGAGAAGCCATAGCCGCTGAAGGCCAACCGGTTGCCGCCTCAGTGTGTGAACCAATCCCCATCCCAGAAGGACGGCCAGCAGCACGCCTGCCGCATGCAATGGAGAGTCCGGCGCCAGATAGCGGATCAACTGCCATAGCTTTCGCGGGTAATCCTCCACTCCGTGGCCGGCGAGCCTGACCTTGGAAATGACCGCCAGCCGCCAAACCCAGAAGGCGATCAGCACATAGAACGGCGCCAGCCGCGGCCACGAACCCGCCTTCCGCCAACTCGAAAACTGCAGGATACAGGCAAGACTCAAGGCCCATGCCAGCGCGCTCTCCTTGACCCCCAACGTCAGATACCACACCGCCAGCAGCGCGCCGTAACGGGCGGCACTCAGGCTGGTGACGTCGAAAGGGACATCCGTAAACCGTGGCTGCAGGATCAGCAAGCCGAGGGCGCAAACGATGCCCACCGCCACCCAGCTATCCGCATTGCACAGCATCAGGTCGAACGAGCACGGATGAAACAGCACCAGCGCTGCTGCCGCCCAACACGCCCCCTCCGGCGCTCCGAGCTTGCCAAGGATACGCATCGCGATCCACACGATGCCAAAGAGGCTCGCCCATTTGACCACATACCACAGCCAGAATTCCCCACCGAAAGCCAGGCCCTGCAGATGATAGATCAGGGACAGCGTGGGACGCAGAACGTAGTCGTTCTCCGTCAGGTTATGGATGTAGTTTCGAGCCAATGCTCCCGGAGCCGTGTAGTCGAACTTCAGCCACACCCCGCTGACCTGAAACCCAAGCTCCTGCGCATCGGATGTGCCGTGCGCGAGCGTGGTCAGATAGTCCCACCAGCCGAAGGGGCGCGTGAACGATGTCAATACCAGCGGAGCCAGGAACAGCACAAACCACGTTCCCAGCCAGCGCCGTCCGCGCATCAAGCCTCTCCGCGGTCAAACCGCCGCAGCGAGCGCCGCAGGTCCCGGATCGTCCCCACTACCTTCGGCAGCCGCTTCCACAGCGCGACCGGGGTGGGGCGCTTCTCTTCGATACGTAGCGGCACTTCTCTTATCGGCACACCGAGCTTCCAGGCAAGCAGCACGATCTCCGCCTGAAACACTTCGCCCCCCGTTACCGCCAGTCCGCAGAGCTTTTGCGCCAACTCCGTCTCGATACTTTTCAGTCCGTGCGTGTCGGTGCCCCTGTATCCGGTCGCCGCATTCACCGTCTTATGAAACACCGAGCTGAGCAGACGCCGTTTCCAGGGCCGCCGATCCACGGAATCCCGGCGGTGTTTGGAAGCCACGATAAACCGCGCGCCTTCGTGTTCAAAAAGACGCACGCTCTCCGCCAGGAAGTCCGCATCCATGCAATCGCACTCGAGGATCGTCAGGTGTGTGCCGCGTGCCTCCATCATGCCGCGGCGGATCGCCTCGCCATACCCCGCCACCGGATTCACCAGCACCCGGACCAGCCCTCCCAATTCCTGTTTCACCGCCTCGCATTCGCTCAAACTTTCATCGCCCGACCCGTTCTCCACCAGAATGATCTCACCCAGCGTCTCGCGCAACCCGGAGGGCAGGGTCCGCGCAAAGCCGGTCACAAATTCACGGATCTGGGCCGCTTCATTGTGCACCGGCACGATGACGCTACAATCCATGCATCGCCTTCTCCACCGCGTCCTTCGCCGAGTAAATCGAGTCTTCCATGCTCGTATAGTCCCACAGTCCATAGCGCCCGATGCTGTACACGCCGCATGCTTCCACACGGCGCTGGATCAGTGCCACGGAATCGCTCCGGGCGATGGTGTGGTGCACGTAGGCGCAGGAAATAACATGAGTCACGATGCAGGCAAGCTGCTCGCCGCCGATCCATCCGAGCGACTGCAGATCGCGAACCACCTGCTGTTCGATCCTTGCCACGTTTGGCACCGTCCCGCCCGGGAAAGCGACCTCGGCGTAAAGAGCACTCGCACCCCGGGGGCAAAGGCCGCCGCTCAGATTCGAGTAGATACCCAGACGGTAAAACGCGATCGAAGGATCGGGCACATACACCCAATGAACGCCGTTTAGAATGGGGCCGGGCTGCCCGCGCAAACCCAGGTTCACCACCACCGTCTGGCTATGGCTCAGGCCCGCGGCGAGTTCCCGCAAAGACGCGTCGGATGTCATCTGGCACAGGCTCTTCAGCGGGATGCTGGTAAAAAGCCGATCCCAATGGAAACTGTCGCCGGAGGCGGTCCGTAGCTGACGCCGCTCCAAATCCACTTCTGTAACAGGCTCCAGGAGCCGGATGTGCTCTAGGCCGCTCCGCAGCCCCACCACCAGCCGCTCAATGCCTCCTGTTTTCGGATACCAGAACTGCGAGTTGTACCCGCTTTGCACCGCGGCCTGACCCTCGAAACCCGCCTGTATTTTTTCTTCTTCGGGAGCCGGAAAAAAGCGTTTCCCGGCGCTGGCTTCGAGTGAGCTCGCCGATGTTGCCAGCGTCTTCTCGTTGAGCGGAATCAGGAACTCCTCCGCCAGCCGCTGGCCGAAGCCGGTCATCAGCCAGTCCCGGAAGTTTTTCACTTCCGTGCGCGGCCGCGAATCATACGACTCACCAAACGCCTTCCGATCGGCCTCCCCCAACTCTCCCAAGTGGTACTGCAACGGAGCGGAAATCAGCCGCCCCCGAAACCAGCAGCACGACCGGCGGTCAATTCGCTGCCACTCCTCGTCGATCAGCCCGGCGTAGGGGACGCCGGACGGCGTGTCCGATCGCGCCAGATGCAGCAGATGGCCCGTGTAGTCAAAGCAATAGTTGCCAACATGAACGGTGCGCGTCAGTCCGCCCGCCTCCGGGCATGCCTCCAGCACCACCGCGTCCACGCCTCTTCGCTTAAGTTCCCGCGCCGCCGTAAGACCGGAGATTCCCGCCCCCGCAACGATCACATCCCGCTTCCCGGCCGGCAACCCGCCAGAATAACACACCGTTGGATTGCGACCGTTTTATTCATGGAAATGCCGCCGGAGCGGCTGCCGTCAAACTACGGCGTGCTTGCGGCGGAGACTCACTCCGAAGCAACGTTTGTTAATTCGAATCCCAACCGCGCGGGGAGGCGCGCTCAACGGTCCATAAAGAGCGGATCCTTTTGGCGTGTTGCCGTGAGCGGCCGATTCAGGAATTCAACCAGTGGAGTCATCGCCTCGAAGCGCTTCCCGATCTCCGGCAGCAGCTTCTTTGTCGTAATGAAAGCAGGATCCGTCCGCGTATCAAACAGCACCCAGTGCTTGTAGCGGATCAGATCGGCGGCGGGATGATCGGCGGCGAAGCCCTTTGGCACGCGAACCATCGGCTCGCCCGATAGACCTCCCATCAGCTTCCGTAATGTCTTGTCCTGCAGAATCCGGCGCAGTTCCGCGTGATGGTTCAGCAAATACTCGCGGATCGCCCGCAATTGCTCCGGTCCCGGCATGTAAATTCCCGCCGCCACCTCAATCTCATCCGGAGCGACGCTGAAATAGTAGCCGGCGCTGATGTGCTTTTCCATCCCGGCTCGCCACATCGACGCGGCGATATGAGTCTTATAGGGTGTCTTGTCGTTGCTGAAGCGGGTGTCACGGTAAATGCGATAGATCGCTTTCTTAGGCTCAGTCATATACGGCGCTGCGAATTTCGCCAGCACGCCATTCATCGCTTCGACCAGGTGCTCCATCGGAGCTTTTACAGTCTGGTCGAAAGTGTCCTTACGGGCCTGAAACCACTCGCGCGTATTATTCTTCTTCAGACCCCGCAGAAATGCCATTCCTTCCTTGGGAAAGCCGGAAAAGCCGTTCGCCATGCCGCCGCTCCTATAATTAGAAATGCCCACCACGCAATCGGCTTTGGACGCACTGGCGGCCTTACCCGCGATGGACTCGCTACCATACGCCCCGTTGAGCAAGTATACGAGGTTCGGCATCGGCGGACCCGCGCGGCTGCTTTGCAATTGCCCTGGGGAAGCCGTATTGCTGCAGGCCCTGACCATCGCCCGCGAGAGTGGGTTGCCGCATGTCGTGCTCGGACAGGGAACCAACGTGATTGCCGCCGATCACGGATTTCCCGGCGTGGTGCTCCGTTACACCGCGGGCTCGATCGAAGCGGACGGAACATGCCTCACCGTGGACGCCGGGGCGGTCCTGCAACAGCTCGTTGATTTCAGCATCGCCCAAGGTCTGGAAGGGCTACACACCATGACCGGAATTCCCGGCTGGGTGGGCGCGGCCATTTATGGGAACGCCGGCGCGTACGGTCATTCGATCGCCGAGTTCGTGCGCCGGGTGCGATTTTATGACGGGCTCCAGGTACGGGCATTTGATAACAGCCAATGTGAATTCGCATATCGGGAAAGCATCTTCAAACGGCACAAAGACTGGGTCATTCTCTCGGCCACGCTCGAGCTGCCAAGGGGAGACCGCCAGGCCTTGCAGGCCAAAGCTTCGGAAATTCTCGAGCTGCGCAACGCCAAGTATCCGCCTGCGATGAAGTGCGCCGGAAGCATCTTCAAGAATCTGCTGGTGCGCGACCTCGCCGGGGCGGCGCTCGCACAAGTTCCGCCTTCGGTGATCCGGGAAGGCAAAATTCCGTCGGCGTGGTTCCTCGAGCAGGCAGGGGCCAAAGGGATGCGCCGCGGCGATATCCAGGTGGCTGCGTATCATGCCAATCTCATCTATAACGATGGCGCGGGCATGGCCGCGGACGCCCGCGCGGTGATCGCGGAGTTAAAACAGCGGGTAGTAGATCGATTTGCTCTGGAATTAGAAGAAGAAGTCCAGTACGTCGGATTTGAATGAGCCGGAAAGAACTTCAATAACCGCTTTTCAAGAGCTGATCGTTATTCCTGGCCGGTTAGTTTTAGTGAATGATGGGTGACAATCAGGCGACTGGGATTTCAACCCGGCGCGAACATCGAGGTAAAGTGGGACGAGCAGAGCCGGGAAGAGTGGGCTTTTCCGGCGCTGCCGTTGACGTTACGATGAATCCGATGATCTGTTCCGCGCGAAGAAACCCGCGTGCCCGGGGAAATACGATCCTGTTCAGGACCGCAGCCGGAGAAGCGGCGCCCGTCGCGTTCACCGCTATCCACTGGTGCGGCGCTGGGCGAAGGCGTTCGAGATCGGCATGGTCAAGGCCGCTGCCGGAGCCGCCCACCACCGCATGGAATCGAAGATCACGCTGCAACCCGATTCGCGCCTCACAGGAGGACGGATGCGCGTAATCCTGCTCGGCTGGTGCGCCGTGTTGTTCGCGCACGACCCCATCACTACCCGGATTACGTATAGCCGGGAAATTATCCGCATCTTCGAGAAGCGTTGTATAACCTGCCATAAAGACGGTGGCAAGGCGCCGATGTCCCTCGCAAAATACGACGAAGCGCGGCCCTGGGCAAAGGCCATTAAGGAAGAAGTGTTGGAGCGCCGTATGCCGCCGTGGGGAGCGGTGAAGGGCTTTGGCTCTTTCCAGCATGAGATGGGACTCTCGCAGGAGGAGATCAGCGTCATCGCGGATTGGGTGGAAGGCGGCGCTCCCGAGGGCGACGCGAAACATTACCCGGAGAAATTGTCGTCACCCCCACCGCCCGTTACAAAATTAAAAGGCATTCCGCTCAAGCTGAATGCGACGCTGGTGATCGCCAAGCCAGTGCTTCTGACAGGCATCGAACCGCGTGCGAAGTCGGACATCGATTCCCTGCGGGTAATCGCCGAG
This sequence comes from Bryobacteraceae bacterium, assembly GCA_035526195.1. Classification (GTDB taxonomy): domain Bacteria; phylum Acidobacteriota; class Terriglobia; order Bryobacterales; family Bryobacteraceae; genus CADEFT01. The sequence goes on along the minus strand of DATLCW010000075.1, from coordinate 2,731 downwards.
CAGCCCGATGGATCCGTGGAACCCCTCTTGTGGCTGAAAAACTACAAGGCTGTCTGGAGGCGCCAATTCGAATTCCGTCAACCCGTCGCGCTCGCGGCGGGAAGCAAGCTGCGAGTGCAGCCGTCCGGCCAGGCGATGCTCCTCGTGTATACTCGCAGCCAATGACTGCCCTGTGGATGGTTGCGTCCTCCATGCTGAGCGCGGCCGCCGCGACGCCCACCTTCCACAAGGATATCGAGCCGTTGTTTCAGAAGCATTGCCAGAGCTGTCACCGTCCGGGCGAGGCGGCTCCGATGTCCCTGATCCGCTACCAGGACGCGAAACCCTGGGCAAAAGCGATACGGGAAGCGGTGCTCCAGCGCCGCATGCCCCCCTGGCACGCGGACCCTAACGTAGGCCGCCTGGCAAACGCTCGCACTCTTGACGAATCGGAGATCCACACCATCCGCGACTGGGTGGACGCCGGCGCACCCAAGGGCAGCCCGAAGGATGCCCCCAAGCCCCGCCGCTTCGTGGATGGATGGACCATCGCGAAGCCGGACCTCGTCCTGGAGCTGCCCGTCGAGTATGAAGTGCCCGCGTCCGGCCCCATCGATTACGTGCATTTTGCCGTGCCCACTCACTTTACGGAAGACCGCTGGGTGCAGCAGGTGGAGGTTCGGCCGGGCTTGCGGTCCCTGGTGCATCACATCGGAGTGGATATCCGCCCCAAGGGATCGAAGTGGCTGCCGCAGGTGCAACCAGGTGCCGGCACTCTGCTGAAGGAGCGGGTCAGCACCCGCGAAACCGGCAACGAACATATCGCGATGTACCTGCCGGGAAGCGCGGGCGAGGTCTTGCCGGAAGGCAGCGCACGCCTGATCTCCGCGGGCAGTCAACTGATCTTCCAGGTTCACTATCAGCCCAACGGCAAACCCGGCCGCGACCGCAGCCGCGTGGGTCTCGTGTTTGCCAAAACGCCCGTCGAAAAACGCATCCATACCGTGTCTGTCGGAAATGCGGATTTTGTCATTCCCCCCGGCAATCCGGATTTGCGAGTGGTGGGAAGTTTTCTGCTCTTCCGCCCCGTGACCATTCTGTCGGTGGTGCCGCACATGCATCTGCGCGGCAAGTCCTTCCGGTGTTGGGTGGATTTCCCGGACAAGACTCGGGTCCACCTGGTGCGTGTTCCCAATTACAACCGGCTGTGGCAGGCCAAGTATCAGCTGGCGGACCCGCTGCAAGCTCCCGCCAAAAGCTGGATCCAATGTCTGGCGGCCTTCGACAACTCCGCCAATAATCCTTGGAATCCCGATCCTAAGGCCGAGGTTCGTTGGGGCGACCAGACTACCGATGAAATGATGGTCGGATATATTGACGTCGCATTTCCCGCGGAGTGGCCTCTGACCGATTTCTACAAGCTCTCCAAATAGCGAGGGATCACTCCTCCGCTTCCGTAACCGACACCGTTACATCCATATCCAGAAATGCGCCCGGAGGACCCGAGTAAGTCCCCCATAAGGGAAGCGCCTGTTCAGGAGCCCACGCAACAGCGACGCGGATGAGGTTGCGGTTACCGATAATGCTGTTGGTGGGGTCAAAATCGACCCAGCCCGCCCCCGGCAGATAAGCTTGCATCCAGGCGTGAGTAGCCCCGCCACCCGCCAGTCCGGAGCCGTTCGAAGTGAAGATATACCCGCTGACAAACCGCGTCGCCACACCGAGCGATCTCGAAGCTTCCATCATCAGCACCGCGAAATCCCGGCAACTGCCTCGTTTGAGCTTGAGCGTCTCCTCCGGCGTCTGTACCCCCTTCTCCACCCGCCGCGTATAAACAAACTCCTCCCGAATGCCGCGTGTCATGGCGCGAAGGATTTTCATCGTTTCGGTTTTAGCGGCTGGATCGAGAAACCGCAAGGCCCAGTTGGAAACCGTGGGTCCCGGGTAGTGCGGCGTCAGCGCACGCATAAGATCAGGAAAGTCTTCATCGGAATATCGAAACGGATAGGTCCGGGCATATTCTTCGAGCGGATACTCCGGCGGAGTGTTGTCGAAATGTTCCAGCGTAACGGTGCTGTCGAAGCTCAGCTCCGATGTGGTGCCGTCAAACGTGGCGACCGCGACGGAGTTGTCGAAAGGATCGTGCAGCCAGCGCAAGTGCGCCGGCGGCGGCGTGATCACCAGGCTCGAGCGGATTAACCGCAAGTCATGACTTTCTCGCGGACGGAACATCATGCGATGCTCGCCCAAGGCGACCGGTTCGCGATAACGGTAGACCGTGGAGTGACGCACGGTGAGAAAAGGCATCAGGCGGCTGTTCCGTGACTTTCGACATTCGAAATCTCATCGGTCCAGACTTTGAAATGCTCCAGTGTATTGGATCCGAAAGTGGTGGCGATCGCTACATCGGAGGCGTCGCGGCCTCGCGCCATCAGGATGCGGCCGATGCGCGGAACATTGTTCCGCGGATCGAAGGTATGCCATCGCCCGCCGATCCAGGCCTCGAACCAGGCCGCGAAATCGCCGGCCGGATACGGCGGCGGCGTTCCGGCATCGCTCAAATAGCCGGTGCAATAGCGGGCCGGGATATTCATGCAGCGGCAGAAGGCGACGGCGAGATGCGCATAGTCGCGGCACACGCCGGTGCGTTCGTGGAATGCGTCCGCGGCGCCCCGGGTGGATCGTGCGTTCTGATAATTGAAGCCGATGTGGTTGTGGACGTAATCGCAGATCGCCTGCACCCGCGGATAGC
>DATLCW010000047.1:0-2906 GCA_035526195.1 Bryobacteraceae bacterium | reverse complement strand
CCGAAATCATCGCCGCTGTGAATCCAGCCGGGCAGCCCATCCATCAGAAATCGGTGCCCCGCCGCGGGCGCCATGTCGAAAATGATGCTCCATCGCTGGCCATCCAGGTAGCCGCTCCAGTTGTTGTGGGCCATCACCATCTTGCCGTCTTTCGTATACCTGCCGGTAGCCACAAAAGCGCTGCAATGATCTCCGGTGGCTGCCTTTTTTGCGTTCCGCGTCTGGTGCTCCCGGTCGTACCAGTTCTTGTAGTAAGGATTCAACTCAAGCGAAGCGTTCATCACCACCACATCCCAGATGTCCAGCTTCACGCCGCGGGCGTTTAGCCCTTGCACGATGCCCTGCAGTTCCTCTCTATACTCCTGTTCAATCTGCGGCCAGAACACCTTTTGGGCAGCACTCCGGTAGAAGTTGTAGTCGGCGTCTGAATCATGCGTCAGTCCGAGCGCAATGACTTTTAAGAGATCCTCGATTTCCGGAGCCAGATGGTACCCGTGCTGGAAACCGATCTCGGCCGGGGATCCCTCCAGGTGCACATAGGTCCAACCGTGTTGCGCCGCACGCCGGAAAGACTTCTTTAACCGTGCATCACCGGGACGGTCGCGTCCGGGCATCAGAGTGAGGACGCAAGCGGCAAAAGCAATCATGCAAATAGCGGCGCGTTTCACTGGGACCCTCCCGAAGAGCCTTCATTATAGTGCGGAAAGCTGGTAGGCTGCGGGTATCGAGTGATAGGATAAAGGTTCTCCCCGATGCTCCGCACCGTCCCAGATATCCTAGCTCGTATTGTGGACCAGAAGGCCGTCGAACTCGCGCAGCCGGCGGTTCCCTTGGAAGCACTGGAGAAGCGGGCCGAGGCCATGCTGCCGGGCCGGCGCGGCTTTGCGCAAAGTCTACGAAGCCACCCCGTCGCCGTGATCGCAGAGATCAAGAAGGCCTCCCCGAGCAAGGGCGTGCTGCGCGCGGATTTCGATCCTGCATCCATCGCTTCCGCCTATCAGGCAGGCGGCGCCGCAGCCCTTTCCGTATTGACCGACGAGAAGTTCTTTCACGGGAGTCTTGCCCACCTGGGGGCCGCCCGCGCGCAAGTGACCATTCCAGTACTGCGGAAGGACTTCACGATCAGTGAATATCACGTGGTGGAAGCAGCGGCCCATGGCGCCGACGCGATTCTACTAATTGCAGCCGTGCTCACGGAGCGCCAGCTTCGCGAATTGCGGGAGCTGGCCGCGCGCTACCAGATGGATTCGCTGGTGGAAGTGCACGACGCCAACGAGCTGAAGGCTGCGATCGATTCCGGTGCGCGGATTATTGGCGTGAACAATAGGAATCTGCATACTTTTGAAGTGAGGCTCGACACCTCGCTGGAACTTTCCGTCCACATTCCCTCCGATGTTCTGAAGGTCAGTGAAAGCGGCATCGAATCCCCGGAACACATAGCGGTTCTGCGCGAGGCCGGTTTTCACGCCTTTCTTATCGGCGAACACCTCATGAGATCCGGAGATCCGGCATCGGCTTTACGGAATCTGACGGCATGATGGTGAAAATCTGCGGAATCACCAATCTTTCCGATGCGCTGGCCGCCGTTGAGGCCGGAGCATCTGCCCTGGGATTCAATTTCTTCTCCGGGAGTCCGCGCTACATTCAGCCGGAGGCCGCCGCGCTGATAACTGCAAAGGTGCCGGATAACGTACTGAAGGTGGGCGTGTTCGTGAATGAGACTCCGGCCCGGATCCAAGCCATCGCCTCCGCGGTACGCCTGGACGTTGCTCAGCTGCACGGCGATGAATCGCCGGACGGATTACCGGTGGACCTCCGCACCTGGAAAGCCTTTCGCATGACTCCGGGATTCACAGCCGCAACACTGCATGACTTCGCTTCGGAAGCATTCCTTTTGGACGCGCCTTCCGGCGATCTTTACGGCGGTTCGGGGCAAACATTTCCCTGGGCGATTGCCCGCGGCATTCAGAAAAGGATTATACTCGCCGGTGGCCTGGATGCATCCAATGTCGCTCTGGCCATCAAAGAAGCGGAGCCCTGGGGTGTGGACGCGTGCTCGCGCCTCGAAGTCTCCCCAGGGCAAAAGGACCACAATAAAATGCGCAGCTTTCTCCATGCCGCGCTCTCGGAATCTCTATGATTGTTTCCCAACCAGACGCGGCGGGCCACTTCGGGCCGTACGGCGGGCGGTACGTCCCGGAAGTTCTAATGGCTCCCCTGGAGGAGCTGGAGCAGGCCTACCTGGCCAGCCGGACGGACGCAGCCTTCCAGGCGGAGTTGAAAGATCTACTGGAAAACTATGCCGGCCGGCCGACGCCGCTGTATCATGCGAAACGGCTGAGCCAGATCCTGGGCGGCGCACGCCTCTACTTCAAACGCGAAGATCTGCTGCACACCGGCGCGCACAAAATCAATAACGCCCTGGGACAGGCGCTGCTCGCGCGCAAAATGCGCAAGAAGCGGGTAATCGCGGAGACCGGGGCCGGACAGCACGGTGTCGCCACGGCCACTGTCTGCGCGCTGCTCGGACTCGAGTGCGTCGTCTACATGGGTGAAGAGGACATGCGGCGGCAGCGCTTAAATGTCTTCCGCATGCGGCTGCTCGGAGCCAACGTGGTGGGAGTCGGCGCCGGCAGCCGGACCCTGAAAGACGCTATCAGCGAAGCTATGCGCGACTGGGTGACGAACGTCGAAAGCACTTATTATCTGCTCGGATCCGCGCTGGGCGCACATCCATATCCCATGATGGTTCGCGACTTCCACAAGGTGATTGGAATCGAATCGCGCCGTCAGATTTTGGAGCACGAAAACCGCTTGCCCGATAGCGTGTTTGCCTGCGTCGGCGGCGGCAGCAATGCCATTGGCATGTTCCACGGATTTCTCTCAGACGAGGCGGTAAAGCTGAT
>DATLCW010000288.1:0-2227 GCA_035526195.1 Bryobacteraceae bacterium | reverse complement strand
ACTCAAAATCGGCGAGAACGCCAGGAGCGTATAGCTGCCAAGCGCAATCAGCGGCAAAATGAATAGAGCCCATCCAATGCCGAGGTATTTCATAATTCGCGAAACAGCAAACATCTGCAGCGCCGCGCCGAGAACATTCACCCAAAAAAAGAAGTTGGCGTAGAACTTCCCGATGTAGGCCTCCTCCGTCATGCCGGGGGTTTGAGCGACCACGGCTTTCGCCTGCTGCGCTACTGTTTTCCCCAGTATGAACTCGCCGGTCGTATTGACGAAGTTCGACATCAACACGAGAATCGCGATCAAAAACAGATACCGGTATTTGAAGACGAGTTGGAATCCGCCGGCTGCACTCAGCGGTTGATCTTGAGTTTGGCGGCTGACGCGGCCTTGCCGGTGATGAATCCAGTTCGTGATCGCCATGCAAACGCCGAGAATCGCCGCTGTGACCAACATCATCGAATAGGGGCCGACCGGTTCGAACAGCCAACCAGCGACTTGCGCCCCGAAAATTGCGCCTAAGGAACTCCCGATACCCACAATGGCGAATAGCCGGCGTCCTTGCTCCTGTGTATAAACGTCGTTCGCAAATGCCCAAAATTGAGCAACCAACATCAAGTTAAACAGGCCCACCCACAAGAAGAAAACGACACCAAGCGGAACGTTCAATCGGCCGAGGACGAAGAACACAATGAGATTGGAAATGAAGAAAGCTGTCACCCCATTGATCAGGCGAATACGGTCCACGCGACTGGCGAATCGGCTGTAAAGCGGCACAAGAAACAGAAGCAGCAGTGCCTGCCCTGCCCCGGCATAACTTTTGATCTCGGCACCAGATCCGCCGAGTATCAGTGCTTCACGCACCGGCTTGATGATGTAGTACGCGGTCAACAGGAGAAAGACATTGGTGGCTAAAAGTAGCGCGGTAAGTCCTTCCCCGTCGTGGACGGGAGCAAAAATCGATAGAGCCTTTTCGAGGCGGGACTTTCTGATTTCGGCAGGGTGTAAACGCACTTATGGCCTCCCAGACGAAAAGAAAAGATGCATCTGGAATGCCAAATTAGGCGCTACCGCGGATTACACGGATTCTCATCCGCGTAATCCGCGGTCATTTTAACTGCAGCCGCTCGTCGAGCCGCAGTTCAGACACTTGTAGCAGGCGCCATTGCGAACCATCAGCGACCCGCATTCAAAGCACACAGGTGCATCCCGGTCTTCGATATCGACCAGCGCACCTTTCCGGGCAGGTTTCGATGGCGTTATGGCCTGAGGAGGGCTTTGGATCGTTAGCGGCGTTAATGGCGGCTCATCGATCTGAACTCCCAAATCTCTCGCCTCTGTTGCAGGGAGGAACTTAGAGGCCAGATAGCGGAAGATATAATCCATGATGGACTTCGCGTAAGGAACCTGGGGGTTGGACGTAAATCCCGACGGCTCGAAACGAGTGTGGCTGAATTTGTCCACCAACACCTTCAGCGGCACCCCATACTGGAGCGCCATCGAACAGGTAGTTGCAAAGCTGTCCATCACACCAGAAAGCGTGGACCCTTCCTTCGCCATGACGATAAAGATTTCGCCTGGCGTTCCGTCCTCATACATTCCGATGGTGAGATACCCCTCGTGACCGGCCACACTGAACTTGTGAGTGATCGAATGGCGTTCGACCGGAAGATGCCGGCGAACCGGGCGGCCTTCCACAACACCCGCTTTCTTCTCCGAACCGCTGGTGCTGAGTGGTTGAGTGCGCTTGGAGCCATCGCGATATACGGCGACAGCCTTCAAACCAAGACGCCATCCTTCGATATACGCCTTCTCGATCTCTTCAACCGTGACGGACGAGGGCAAGTTGACGGTTTTAGAAATGGCTCCCGAGATAAAAGGTTGGACCGCACCCATCATTTTTAAATGACCCATGTAGTGGATCGAGCGCGCTCCGTTAACGGGCTTGAAAGCGCAATCGAAGACCGTCAAGTGTTCCGGAAGCAAGCCAGGTGCACCTTCGATCGTTCCCTTTTCATTCACGAAATCGACGATCTCCTTTACCTGCGGATCGTCATATCCCAGCTTCCGCAGAGCGGGCGGAACGGTGTTGTTCACGATCTTTATGGTGCCGCCGCCGACCAGCTTCTTGTACTTCACCAGTGCAAGATCGGGCTCAATCCCGGTCGTGTCACAATCCATCATGAAGCCAATCGTTCCGGTTGGCGCGAGCACTGTCGCCTGCGCGTTG
>DATLCW010000287.1:0-42060 GCA_035526195.1 Bryobacteraceae bacterium | reverse complement strand
TCTCAAACCGAGTCGGGCCAACTGAGCCTGCAGAAGTCGGCGCTCAATCTGAGCGCGGTTGTGGAAGATGTGGTTGATCAGTTCCAGATTCCCGGGGAAGAGGCGCAGCTCACGTTGCGGTGCGAGATCCCGGGTCCGGTTTGCATTGAAGGCGATCGCGTGCAGATTGAGCGGATGGTTTCGAATCTGCTTTCTAATGCTGTAAAGTACACGCCCCCCGGCGGCAGCGTGACCGCCCGCGTCCGTCGCGAAGAGGATTCCGTGATCTTCGAAGTGGAGGATACCGGAGTCGGCATCCTGCCGGATCACCTGCCCCATATCTACGATCGCTTTTACCGCGTGCCGGGATCGTCAAAAGAAAAACAGGGACTGGGTCTCGGATTGAGTTTTGTCTCGTGGATTGTGAAAGCGCACGGCGGAACGATTCATGTGGATAGCAAACCGGGCGAGGGTACGCGTTTTACGATTACCCTCCCCGCGGCAACGATGGAATCGGGCGCCGCGCAGACCGTTCCGGAATCCGGCACGGCGGCAAGCGTACCAACCCCGCAAGCGTGACATCACTCCAGCTTCGACAGCGATTACTTCGCTCCGGCTTTTGACGAGGGTTTCCGGTCGCCATGGTCGCCCTGGCCTTTCGGAGCAACCGTTTTGGATTTCGTCCGGCGGTCGGCGGCGAGAGACTTTCCCACCTTCACCTGATCTTCTGTAAATTGACCGCCTTCGTCGCGGCGGACCTACCGCTTATCGTTCTTCTTTGGCGCGATCACAGTCCGTTTCGTGGCCATCGGAATCTCCTTGATTTGGTGTCTGTATCAAAACACGAAAAGACTACTGCTCCTAAGAGTGTGCACAGGCAACGGCGCAACGTCAATTACGGCGGTACCCGTAGACTCCCCAGGACATCCGCCGGACTGAAACTGGTATCTTTGAACCGTGCCCAAGAAAAAATCTACTCCCATGCAAGCCGTAGTTCCCAAGGGCGGCGAGACGCACCAACAGGCGTCCGGCGACGGGGCTATTCTTACCACGAATCAAGGTCTACCCCTCTCCGACAATCAGAATTCTCTAAAGGCTGGCGGCCGCGGGCCGACGCTGCTTGAAGATTTCATTTTGCGTGAGAAAATCACGCATTTCGATCATGAACGGATTCCCGAGCGCATCGTTCATGCCAGGGGTTCCGGAGCCCACGGCGTGTTTAAGCCTTACAAGTCCATGAAGCGCGTCACCAAGGCGGCCTTCCTGTCCGATCCAAAGGTGGAAACACCGGTTTTTGTCCGTTTTTCGACGGTCGCCGGGGGAGCCGGGTCCGTCGACCTGCCGCGAGACGTCCGCGGCTTTGCGGTGAAGTTTTACACGCAGGAAGGCAACTTTGATATCGTCGGCAACAACATCCCGGTCTTTTTCATTCAGGACGCTATCAAATTCCCGGATTTGATTCATTCGGTGAAAATGGAAGCCGACCGCGGTTACCCCCAGGCCGGCAGCGCCCATGACACCTTCTGGGATTTCGTTTCCCTGATGCCGGAATCCATGCACATGGTCATGTGGGCAATGTCGGACCGGGCCATTCCACGATCCCTCCGGATGATGGAGGGTTTTGGCGTAAATACGTTCCGGCTGGTGAACGCCGCCGGGGAGACGAACTTCGTTAAATTTCATTGGAGGCCGCTGCTGGGAACAGCCGCCGTTCTCTGGGACGAGGCGTGCAAAATCAGCGGCGCCGACCCCGATTATCATCGCCGGGATTTGTTTGAAGCGATCGACAAGGGCGATTTTCCGGAATTCGAACTGGGCTTCCAGATCATCGATCAGAAGACCGCCGACTCGCTGCCATTCGACGTTCTGGATGCAACCAAGCTCATTCCTGAAGAAGTGGTGCCGATAGAAATGGTTGGCCGGATGGTGCTGAATCGCAATCCCGACAACTTTTTTGCGGAGACCGAGCAGGTCGCGTTTTGTCCCAGCCACATCGTCCCCGGTATCGACTTCAGCGAAGATCCGTTGCTGCAGGGAAGGTTGTTCTCGTATCTCGATACGCAGCTTAGCCGCCTCGGCTCGCCGAATTTTCATGAGCTGCCGATCAACCGGCCGAAGTGCCCGTTCGCGAATTTCCAGCGCGACGGTCATATGCAGATGCTGGTGCCCAAAGGACGCGCCAATTACGAGCCCAACTCGATCGACCCGAGCGGGCCGCGCGAGTCTCCCTCCGCGGGGTTGAAGACCGCGCCGGTATCCACTGAGGGAACCAAAGTGCGGCTGCGGGCAGAATCGTTCGCCGACCATTATTCGCAAGCCCGTCTGTTCTACCGGTCGGTGACTCCGCAGGAGCAGAAGCATCTCGCGCAGGCGCTGACTTTCGAGCTCAGCAAAGTGGATATCCGAGAAATCCGGCAGCGCATCCTGGGCCATCTCAACATTGTCGATCCGACCCTCGGAGCCACGGTCGCAGAGGAGCTTGGCATGGCAGGCGAAGCCATTTCGATGACGCCTTCCGCAACTCCGATTGACCTTCCTCCCAGCCCCGCCCTTCGGTTGTACGGTAAGTACAAGCCGACGTTAAAAGGGCGCAAAGTGGGCGTGCTGCTCGCGCCCGGGTTCAATTCGAAAGTCAAGAATGCGCTGGTAGCCGCGATTCAGGCGGAGGGAGCGACGGCCGCTCTTATCGCGCCAAAGGTCGGCGGAGCGGAAGATTCGGGGGGCGCCAAACAGGCCGTGGACATGGCCCTCAGCGGCGCGCCATCGGTGATGTTCGATGCGGTGGCAATTCTGGCCGGTCCGGCGGGGGATCAGGCGCTCACAGCGAATCCGGATGCGGTTGGTTTCCTGATGGATGCGAGCCGGCATCTTAAGGCGATCGGCCTCGCGGGAGTTCCCAATCTGGCCGCCAAGGCGCATGCCGCGGGTCAGCCCGGCATCACCGATCTCACGGAATCCAAACAAGTCGCCGCTTTTATCGACTTTGCCCGGAAGGGAAAAGTCTGGGAGAGGGAGCCAGCCGTAAGTCCTTCGTCAAAAAAATAATTGCGGATTGCGGAAAGATCGCATTGCTGCCAGGATAAGCAGGTGGACCCACGGCTTTCGCCGTTTCCGATAACCGCCGGGTCCACCTGACCACCGATGCCCCAAAGCGCCAGAAAGAGCGGTTTGCGTTTGAACCTGGGACGCAAACCAGGCCAACCCCCTTTTCGAGGTATTCCCTGGCGGCGGCGCCGGCGGTTCGCGATCGATCCGTTGCGCCGTCCTCCGAAGGGTAAGCTCAGACCGGTTGACCGGCTCCGGCGTATTTTTTGGTCGTGGTGGCTCTGGGCGCTGCTGAGCATAGTGCTGGCCGTCCTGGAGCGATGGGGCTGGGCCATGGGCACGGGCATTCCGGCGCTGCTCATGCATCTGATCGCCCCGCGGGAGTCCGCTCCCCGCTATGGCCTGGATCATGAGTTTCCGGTGGCTTCCGAGGAGTTCTTCAGCAGCATCGCCGGAGCGACCGGAGTTCCGTATTCCAAAGGCAACCGCCTCGATATCCTCAACAACGGCGATGAGTTCTACCCGGCTATGCTCCAAGCGATCGCCGAGGCGAAGTATTCGATTACCGTCGAAGCCTACATCTACTGGGCGGGCGAAATGGGGCAACAGTTCGCCCAAGCGCTTGCCGGCAAGAGGCGCGACGGGGTGAAGGTGAAGCTATTGCTGGATGCGATCGGCTCTTCGAGCATCGGAGAAGAGATCCTGAAGACATTGCAGGCCAGTGAATGTCAGATTGCGTGGTTCAACCCGATCCGCTGGTACTCGCTGGGACGCTTTAACAACCGCACGCATCGAAAGTCCCTGATCGTGGACGGACGGGTGGCGTTTACCGGCGGGGCTGGAATTGCCGACCATTGGCGCGGCAATGCGCAGGACCCAGACCACTGGCGGGATATGCAGATCCGATTGGAAGGGCCGGGAGTGTTACCGCTCCAAACCGGCTTCGCCCAAAATTGGCTGGAGACTACAGGCGAGTTGGTGAGCGGCTTTGAGTTCTATCCGCCGCCGCGAGACGTGGGGCCGGTAGAGTTGCAAACGATTCTCAGTTCTCCGCAGACGGGATCGTCCTCGGCACGGATCATGTATTACTTTGCCATCGTCTGTTCGCGGCGGCTGATCTATATTGCAAACCCTTACTTCGTGCCGGATCAGGCGGCCATCGAAACGCTCATTGAGGCAAAGCAGCGCGGCGTTGATGTAAAGATCATGGTCTCGGGCATTTACAATGACAGCCGGCTGGTGCGCCGCAGCGCTACGCGGCTTTACGGAGAATTGCTCGAAGGCGGGGTGGAGATCTACGAATACAACACCACGATGCTGCATCACAAAGTCATGGTAGTGGACGGGATCTGGGCGACGGTGGGAACGACCAATTTCGACAACCGGTCCTTCTCCCACAATGAGGAAAACAACGTATGCTTCTTCGATGCGCGGCCGGTGGAGAAGCTGCGCGCCACCTTTCTCGATGATTTGCAAAACTGCGAGCGCGTTACCTTGGAAGAGTGGCGCCGCCGCGGGCCTTGGGTGAAGATGCAGGAGATGGCGGCATCCCTGTTGCAGGAGCAGATGTAGCGAGATGACCCGACGAGAGTTTACAGCCGCCGCCCCGATGGCCTTATTCGCCCCCGCACTATCTCCTCTGGAAACCGAAATCGTGCGTCTCAAGCTGCGCCACACCTGGACCACGGTGATGTCCTCCAGTGAATTTCGAGATACGCTACACGTCCGGCTGAGGCGTGACGGCTTCACGGGCACGGGGGAAGGCGCTCCCATCGTACGCTACAAAGAATCGGCTGTGACCGCCCGCAAGGCCGTGGAATCCGTGAGGGATCTGCTTACCAGCGCCGACTTGCGCCACTTCCACAAAATTCTTGCCGAAGTATTCCGGCGTATCGATGGCGAATGGGCCGCCAAGGCCGCCGTGGACATCGCGCTGATGGACTGGGTCACCCAGAAGCTGGGAGTTCCGCTGCATCGCTACTTTGGCCTCGACGCGAGGGATGCTCCGGTCACCACGTTTTCCATCGGGATCGACACTCCCGAAATCACCAGACAGAAAGTGCGCGAGGCCGAAGCGTTCCCGGTGCTGAAGATTAAAGTGGGCCTCGACTCCGACGAAACCACGATCGAGGCGGTCCGCAGCGTCACGAATAAGCCGCTGCGGGTGGATGCCAACGAAGGCTGGAAGAGCAAAGAAGAGGCGGTACGAAAGATCCAGTGGCTCGAGACGCAAGGCGTGGAGCTCATCGAACAGCCGTTGCCCGGGCACATGCTGGAAGAGGCGCGCTGGATGCGCGGCAAAGTGAACATGCCGATTTTCGCCGATGAAGCGTGCCTCCACAGAGAGGACATTGCCAAGGTGGCGAATGCCTTCGACGGAATCAATATCAAGCTCGACAAGTGCGGCGGGGTGATGGAAGCTTACCGCATGATCCAGATTGCCCGTTCCTTCGGCTTGAAAGTCATGCTCGGCTGCATGATCTCCAGTTCCGTCACGATCACCGCCGCCGCCCATCTGTCTCCGCTGGCGGACTATGCTGATCTCGATGGAAATCTGTTGATCGCCAACGATCCTTACCGCGGCGTCACCGTGCAGCAAGGTAAGCTGATCCTGCCGCAATCGCCTGGCCTGGGATTGAAGCGGGTGTGATTCATCTGCTGCCGCCGGACTGCGTTTTTTGCAGTAATATTTTCCTGGCGGTTTGCTGCTGTTCCTCGCGAACTTCCTGCAAGCCCTGCTGAACCAGGCCGAAAACCACGATCCAACCGATGATGCCCATGGAAAGCTGCACGATGTGGAACGGCATGGGGATGGGTGCGTTCCAGATCATGTGGAGAATCACCGGGATCGAGAACGCCTTCAAAAATTGCGGATCTCCCAGCATTGTCACACTCAAGGGACGGTTTCCTTTGGTCCGCCATAAGGCTCCGGCGGCGATGGCGGTTCCCGGTACATGGCCGAACGGCGCCAGGAAGGCGCGGGTGGTCATGATGCTCACCATAGCCTCCATGCTATTGGTATCCAGAAGCCGGCTGAAGGCGTACCCCGCGCTCTCAAACGCCGAGAACCCGGCTCCTACGGCCGCGCCGAATAACAAGCCGTTGAGAATGTATTTGTACTTCGCCTGGCGGCACAACACGACCACGGTCAGCAGCTTTCCAATCTCTTCCACGATTCCCGCGCTGGAAGCTCCCAGCCAGTTCAAATTCGCCATCTCAAACCCCGCCAGCGACACCAGCAGCGACACCACACCGCCGTACAGAAACAGCATGATCAACCGGTACAGCGGCACATTTCGCGGCGAGTTCAGTTCGAAGAACAGCACCAGGGTAGCCATGGGCATGGTCAGTGTCCCCATCATGATCAGCCCGGGAATCATTTTTCGGTTCTGAAATAGCGTGGAGGCGTAGTAAAAGCCGGCACTCAAAACGGCGACAAACACCAGCACGCGGAAAAAGAACCACGGCTTGGGCCATCCCGTCTGCACTTGGTCAATCGGCGGCGTGGCCTTGGTAGTGCCGGTAAGGAAATACTCCTCGATCTCTTCGGTGGAGCGCTTCCGAAACACCTCCGAGAACATAGCCGAAAGACTGAAGCCTTCCAATTTGCCGGTACTGGCCATCTTTTGCAGACGGTCCATGAAAGAGCCCACGAATTGACCGGCATCGGCGGGCAGCTTGCCGCCCAGCCGTCCGCCGCACTGTGTGCAGAACTGGGCGGTATCGGGATTCCAATCCCCGCACGTCGTACAGAACACCGAACCCTCCTGGAAATGTGGTGGAACGGTTAGTAAGGATATCAAATAGGGCGTCAGTGCCGAGGATGCCGTTATCTAAACAACGGCCGGCAACTCCCGCACATTAGCGCTAACTCCCCAGAGGACAGGCTTCCTCGAAATTCTCTATTTCTGCAACAGGAAATGGCCGGCAAACAGGGAATCGATACCCGAAGAATAAAAACTTCTCACGGCGTCACGAGGCGAACATACCAACGGGTCGCCGAAGAGGTTGAACGAGGTGTTATAGAGCACGGGCAGTCCCGCGCTCTTCCCCGCTGCATGGAGCAAACGCCAATAACGCGGGTTGTCCTTCTCGCTAACGGTGTGGACGCGGACGATATCGTGTCCCAGAATCGCACTCTGGAAGGTCTTGCGATGCTTTTCCTTCACTCTGCCGACCGTGGCCAGAAACTGCGCATTGGGTCCCACGTCGAAGTATTCCCCGACCAGTTCCGCCGGTACGGAGGCGGCGAACTTACGGAATGGCTCGCGATGCTTGATGAACAGATTGAGATTCTCGGTGGAATAGGGATCAAGCGGAGAGGCAAGCAGGCTTCGATTACCGAGCGCGCGCGGGCCGAATTCCATGCGCCCCTGCATCCAGGCAACGATCTTATGCTCCTCGAGCTCATGTACCGCTGCATCAATCAGCTCATCGCCGGTGAGCTGATAGTGAAAGCGCAGCTTGCAGTTTTCGAGTACCTGCTTGATCTCTTCGGCCTCAAAGCTGGGCCCGAGAAACAGGCTGTCCATGCTGACGCGCGCGGTTGCGCCACACGGCCCGTGCCATGCATATGCGGCTGCTCCAATGGCGGTTCCGGCGTTGCCGGCGGCCGGCTGAACGTAAACTTCGCTCCACTGCCCGCTCCGCTCCAACGCTTCGACGATCATGGCATTCAGCGCCAAGCCTCCTCCCAGACAAAGCCGCTCGCCCGAACCCGCCATCCTCACTACGGTCTGTTCCATTGCCCGTTGCACGCCCGCCGCCACGTGCGCGCGGAGGTCCGCGGGGATTACTTGTCCGTCGTCAAGACCCAAGTGGTGATAAAACTTCGCGCTGAATGCCCCATGTCCCAGCCGGTCGCCATCGAAGTACGAACGGTCTACGCGCGGCCAGTCGCTTTTGCCCGCGGAAAGGATATCGAGAAAAAACGCCGTATAGCGGTCGTCCCCGGACGCAGAGAGCCATTGCACTTTGTGCTCATCCGATGCCGCCTCGAAGCCCAGCAAGGCGGTGACGCGCCCGTATAAATGTCCCAGAGAGTCGGGGAAATACAGTTCACGCTCGTGCTGCAGAGTGCTTCCGCTGGCCCGCCAGCGGGCTCCGCAGCGGGAATCACCGGTGCGGTCGAGCGTCAGTACGGTGGCGTCCTCGAACGGCGATACGTAGTAGGCAGAGGCGGCATGGGCGAGGTGATGGTCCAGCAATACGACCTGGCAGTTTGGAAATCGCTGGCGCATTTCCAGGTGCAGATCGGCTTCCCGTCCGGTGGACAGTGGACGCACCACGGCGAGATAGTCCACTTCCGCCGGACTGGCCTTCACCTGTTTTAAACAATAGGCCACCGAATGTTCCGGCAACCCACTGGTGTGCCGCACCCGGGTGAGCTTGCGCTCTTCGACAGCGGCTACCAGCTTTCCGTCCTTGAGTACAGCACATGCCGTCTCACTGAGAATCCCACCGACACCCAAAATGATCATGTATTGTTATGCTCTCTGAAAATGCTCAGCAGGCCCCGGCGCCAGCCACGAATTACCAGTATAGAGGGGTGAGACCATGCGGCAATGTTGCGATTGTTTCGCCGACGGGAAGTCCGCAAACTATCCGGACAGTCGTGCTGTCAGGAAAGAAAGGAAACGCCGCCCAAGTTGTTGATCAACGAATGCTTTTGGAATTCGTTCCGCTTCTCCGGAAAATCCGAGCGGTAGTGGCCCCCCCGGCTCTCTTCCCGCGCCAGGGCGCACCGGGCGATCAATAAGGCCACCTCGTGGATGTTCCGCGTCTCGTAATCTTCCGGCCGCGGCTCAGCCAGCTCAACAAACCGCACGGCCTGCAAACGCGCAATCGCTTCGCGCAACCCTTCGCCGGATCGTACCAGGCCCGCATACCGCCAGGTGAGGCCGCGTAACTCGGATTCCTTAGCCAGAGGAAATCCAATCTCCGGTGTTCGTGGATTCATAAAGACCGGTCTTCCCGTCCACTCCTTCATGGCATCCGCGGCCCGCGCTCCGAATACGATTCCTTCCAGCAAAGAATTGCTGGCCAACCGGTTCGCCCCGTGGACGCCCGTGCACGCCACCTCGCCCGCCGCGTATAAACGCCCGAGACTGGTGCGCCCGTGCAAATCTGTCCGCACGCCGCCCATCGCATAGTGCGCGGCCGGATGCACCGGAGCCATCTGTTTCGCCAGATCAATTCCGTAATGCAGACACGTCTCATAAATCCGCGGAAAACGCCCGGCAATTTTGGTGAGATGCGTCAGATCCAGAAAGACGTGCGGGTCCCCGGTGCGCGCGATTTCATGCACAATGCCGCGGGAGACCACGTCGCGAGGCGCCAGTTCCGCCATCGGATGCCGGCCGGCCATGAACCGCTCCCCCGCGGAATTACGAAGATAGGCACCCTCGCCGCGCAAGGCTTCCGACAGCAGGAACCGTGGAGCGCCTTCCAGATGCAATGCCGTGGGATGGAATTGCACGAACTCCAGATCGCTGATCTGAGCTCCGGCGCGATAGGCCATCGCTACGCCGTCCCCGGTGGCGACGTCGGGATTCGTCGTATCTTTGAACACACGTCCCAAACCACCGGTGGCGAGCAGCACCGCCCGCGCGCGAATCGACACGGCGCGCCCGCGCTGTTCATCGAACGCGAGTGCCCCCGACACCTCACCATCCTCCGCCAGGAGATCTGTAACAGCGGCGAAACTTTCAAACCGGATCCGCTCGAGAGTTGAGGCGCGTAAATACAGGCTGCGCACCATCTCCCGCCCGGTGGAATCGCCGTGCGCGTGGAGGACGCGCGACCGGCTGTGCGCCCCTTCCCGGGCAAACAGAAGCTTGGCTCCTTCCCGATCGAACTCCGTTCCCCAATCGATCAACTGCTGAATGGCGGCGGGCCCCTCTTCCACCAGCACGCGCACCGCCTCGCGGTCGCAGAGGCCATCGCCGGCAATCAGCGTGTCCTGTTCATGCAGCTCGATCTGATCATCATCGCTGAGAGCAACGGCAATACCGCCCTGCGCGTATTGCGACGACGATTCCCGAAGGCTATCCTTTGCGAGAACGAGCACGTGCCCGAATTCGGCTAGAGATATGGCGGCGCGGAGACCAGCCACACCGGCGCCAATCACCAGGAAGTCTGTAGTAAGTGTTTCAGGCGGCAAGCAGTTGCCTCCATGGTACAACGGTGAGTATGCCCGCCTTCCGAGTCGAGACGCCGCTTGCGGCCTACGATGCCATTGTAGAGAGAGGAATTCTTGCCCGCGCCGCCGAGTTCGTCCCGCCCAGATCCGGCGCTCTGTTCGTGGTAACCACCCGCGACGTGTGGGAACTGCACGGCCGTAAATTACAGGATGCGCTCGGGGCCGATCAGCCCAAAGTTTTGTTCTTCCCCGGCGGCGAGCAGCACAAGCGCCTGGCGGAAGTGGAGAAGCTGGCGGGGCAGATGGTCGAATCCGGCGCCGACCGTTCGAGCCTGGTGATTGCTTTCGGCGGCGGCATTGTCAACGACGTCGGCGGATTTCTGGCGGCCTCTTTTATGCGCGGCGTTCCGGTACTGCAAGTGCCCACAACGCTGGTGGCGCAGGTGGACGCCGCCATTGGCGGAAAGACCGGGGTCAATCTGGTGAACGGAAAGAACCTGGTAGGGGCATTTCATCAGCCGCTGGCGGTGTTGATCGATCCCGATCTGTTGCGGACGCTTCCCGAGAGGGAATACCGCGCCGGTCTTTATGAAGTCATTAAATGCGGCGTGATCCGCAGTCCGCGCTTGTTTGAACTGTTAGAGAGCCGCCCGCGGGAGGTCATTGCGATGGAGCCCTCTACCGTGGAACAGATGATCGGCGAGAGCGTGCGCATTAAGACCGAGGTGGTGTCGGCCGATGAGCGTGAGGGCGACCTGCGCCGGATTCTGAATTTTGGACATACCATCGGACATGCACTGGAAGCAGAGACCGCGTATTCGCGTTTTCTGCATGGAGAAGCGGTGGCGTTCGGGATGAATGCGGCGACGCGGCTGGCACGTATGGAGGGCGTGCTTCCCGATCCTGAGACGTGCAGGATTCTCGATTGCATCCGTATGTACGGTCCTATCCCGCCGCTGGACGGCATTCAGGCGCGCAGCCTGGTCGCTCGCCTCGGCGCCGATAAAAAAACGATACAAGGCAAAGTGCATTTCGTGCTGCCGGATTCCATCGGCACGGTCAGGATTGCGAGCGGCATCCCGGAGGGGCAGATTCTGGCAGCCACCGAGGCGGCGCTGGCATGAGACCGGCGGGTACGACTCCGGCTGGTGTGCAGGGCGAGGAGCAGACGGCGCGCTGGGTTCGCGAGATGTTCTCCGGCTTGGCGGGGCGCTATGATCTGTTGAATCATGTCCTGTCGTTCAACATCGACCGGCATTGGCGGTCGAGAACCGTGGCGCGTGTGCGGCATATCCTGAAGGACCCGCGCGCGCAGGCAATGGACTTGTGCTGCGGTACCGGAGACCTGCTCATTCATCTCGAAGCCGCCGCCGGACGGCGCTTGTACGGGAGCGATTTCTGCCATCCGATGCTTAGGGCCGCCGCCGGAAAACTCGCACGGCGGCGGCTCCATTCGGTCCTTTTCGAATCCGATGCGTTGCGTTTGCCGCTCCGCGAAGCGTCATTGGATCTGATCACGGTGGCCTTCGGCGTCCGCAATTTCGCCAATTATCGTAAGGGCTTCGAAGAGATGCGGCGGGTGCTCAGACCTGGCGGTGTGGCCGCGATCCTGGAATTTTCCCAGCCTACCAACGCCGCTTTCGCGTCGCTTTACGGATTCTATTCGCGCCAGGTGCTGCCGCGGATTGGAGGCTTGGTTTCCGGATCCAAGAACGCCTATTCGTACCTTCCGGAATCGGTGCGAAAGTTTCCCGATGCCGACGAATTAGCTGCGATCCTGCGTGAGTGCGGTTTCAGCAAAGTGGAGTTTGAACGGATGACCTTCGGCACGGTCGCGCTGCACCTCGCCACGGTTTAGCGGGAAAAAGCTATTTCCGGATGCGATCCAGAATGCTCGAAGCGCCATCGGCGACCTTCGTCGTCAAGCCACGGGCCTGATCGCCAATCGCCCCGTCGTCTTCCTTCGGTTCGTAACCACGCACATAATTCTGAATCGGCACTTGATACCAACTCATTCCGTATCCGCGAGCTTCCCGCAGCGCCTCGCGATTAGTCCAATGGTCGTGCTGGATGCGGTAGGCGGCGACCACCGCGCCGGTACGGTCTTTGCCGCGCCGGCAGTGAACAAAGACCGGGCCATCCGAGCCGTTCATAATCTTCAGGGCGTGGTTGACGTCGTGGCCATCCGGAGTCCGCATACTCTTCATCGGAATATTCACATAGCGCATTCCAAGAGATTTCACGAGCTTCTTCTCCGACTCGGAGCGCCCGCCTTCCCCGCGCAAATCGATTACGGTTGTCACGCCCATCGCTGCCAATTCCCGGAACCCGTCCTTTGTAGGCTGGCCTCCGCGGTACAGTTGCTCATTCACGGTTTGAAAATTAGGAATACCGTGAACGCTCCCGACGGCGGCCGGCAAGCTTAAGGGAAGAAACAGGGTGAAAACAAAGGCGGCAACGCGCCGCAGACGGGCCACGAAGGATGTGTTCATGTTGGAAAGCGGAAAATCTAATTTTATAACTTCCAGACGCCCACCGTGATCAACAGGTTCCGGCGGTTCGGCACGGCACAGTGCGGAGCCGTACACCTGCAAAAACCCCGGCTCCAGACAGGAGCCGGGGCGGGCCAGCCATTCAGCGGTCCCGGTAGTCGGGCAGTTACTTTTTGACGGAAGTCGCTGCGGCAGGGGCAGGGACCGCCTGCACCTTGGTTTTGCTGTGGTGGCGCACTTTCTTCTTGGCGGGCTTAACTGTGGTCGAAGTGGTAGCAGTGGTTGTGCTGGCGGCGGGCGCCGGATTGGATTTGGCCGCCGGAGCCGGCGTCTGGGCGCCAGCGATGGCTGCGAGGAACAGGACGGCCGAAGCGGCCGAAGCGAAGATTGTTTTCATTTGGGTTGATTCTCCTTACGTCGGGGCATCTTGCCCGCGCAACTAAGGAGACGAAGATTTACCAGGAATGGCGTCAACCAAATCGTAAAGCTTTATTCATGAACATAATTCATGAATAATTCTTCAGCCTACTCCTTCGCGAGCGAGTAAACCGAGAGTTTCTGCCGCGTGGATCCGCGCCACTCCTCCTGAGACGGGGCGCCGTGTTTGGTGAACCAGGTATCCAAATCGGTGTTGAGGGCGCGCTTCAAATTCGCGTATTGCGGATCGTCGATACGATTCGTGGTCTCCCCAGGGTCGCGCTCGAGGTCGTAAAGCTCGCTGGGCCATTCCCTGGTTCGCCGCACATACTTCAAATTCCCGCTCCGGACGCCGCGCACGAAGGAATACTCAAAGTACAACCGCTCGCCCCACGCCGGCCGCTCGCCGCGGAGGAAACCGGCATAGCTGCGCCCCGGGCGGCGCGAATCGGCGGGAGCCTTTACCCCCAGATAATCAAGGATCGTGGGGAAATAGTCATAGCTGGAGACCATCGGCGTGAGCACCTGGCCGGGCTTGATCCTGCCGGGATGATTCCACAGCAGCGGCACACGAATCGACTCTTCATACATATTGAAGGGCCACGTGCCGTTGCCCTTGCCCCACACGCCGTGGTGGCCCGCGTTCCAGCCCTGGTCCGCGGTGAAGACAATCAGCGTGTTCTCCCGCACCCCCATCTCGTCAAGCTTGCGCAGGACGCGGCCCACATTCGCGTCCATTCCCGTAATTAGAGCAGAGTAGCTGCGCATGCTTTCATGGTTCCCATGGTGACGGCGCAGACCTGGATTCTGCCGGGGATGTACGGCGGGCGTCGGGAAGCAGGAAAATTTCGAGTCCTTGTAAGGCGCGCGATAAGCTTCCGGCTGATAGTCGAACGGCGTATGGGGCGCGTAAAAAGGGACGAGCAGATAAAACGGCTTGCCCTTGACAGTGTCGAGAAACTCGACGGCGCAATCCCCCACCGAGTCGGTTTTGAATTGCCGAAGGTGCTGGCGTGCTCCGTTCTTCACAAACTCGGGATCGCGATAGGTGCCGCCGCCTCCGGGAACGGTTGCCCAATACCGAAAGCCGGCTTGCGCCCTATCGTCGTCCCCCATGTGCCACTTGCCGCACATGCCGAGAGCGTAACCGTTCTCCGCGAGGATTTCGGAGTACGTAGGATGCCCGTCTAGCCAGCGCCGCGTTTGCTGGCCGAAGCTGTCCCCTGGAACCAGCCAATCCTGTACGCCATGCACGGAAGGAATGCGGCCGGTAATCCATGTCATGCGGCTCGGAGAGCAGACCGGCGTGCACGCATACGCCCGGGTGAAGCGCGCGCCGCCGCGGGCCAGCCCATCCAGGTTGGGCGTGTGCATCTCGCCGCACCCGTACGCGCCCATGGCCCAGGCGCCATGATCGTCGGTCATGAACATCACGACATTGGTCTTGCCCTGGGCCGGCGCCAGAGGCGCGGCTGCCAGGGCGGCGAGGAAGGTCCGGCGATCCATGCTGCTTACTTTACACGGCTAGCAGGAAGGCTTGCACCGGTCGTCCGGTGATGCGCTGCAACGCATACGCGTACCAGGCGAGTTGAGCCTGGTAACGGGCGAGCAACTGGTGCGATTCGGCATCGGTCTTGAAGTCCACCACCACCCATCCTCCGTTCTCCTGAAATGCCAGATCGATCACGCCCTCCAGCATCTCTTTCTCACGGATGTGCGCCGTGACCGGATACTCCCGATGGCAGCGGACAGCAGCCCGCGCACGGTCGAGCATCGGATGCCGCAAAGCGTTCCGCACCGCAAGCACCGCCGCGTCCATCTCTTCGCGTGGGGCTGCCAGCAGGCGTGCCTGCAACCGGGCGATCGCGGCAATCTGGTCGCGCGAGGCATCCAGAGCCACATCGCGCAGCGTATTGTGGATCAACGCTCCGAAGCGCTTTCCCGCCGGCCTGACCGAGGATCGCGCTGTCTGCTCAACGATAATTTCCCCGAGCCAGCCGGCGGGAGGCGCCGCGGTTTCACTGGCCAGCGTGAGCGTCAAGGAAGGCCGTGCGCCCTCCGCAAGCAAGCCGTCGCGGTGCTCGCGCCAGCGTTCGTGTTCTGCCAGACCCTCGGCCGTGGCCGCGGCATCTTGCGCGAAGATCTCCCGCTGGCGCTGCCCGAAGTGCTCTTCTTGTCCCGGCGGCAGAATCGACGGGTCCCACCAGACAACCAGATGTCCGCCTGCCCGCGCCGCATGCAGACCCGGCTTGATGCTGATCTCATCGAATCCTCCGGCGGGCCGGTTGACAACGGACGCTTCCCCGAAGACCGGACAACCGGGAGCAGGCTGCGATTTACGATGGCGCGCTGCAAGCGGATATACGGCCTTGTTCAGCGGGGAAATCCAGCCTTTGCGCTCCTCATCGCCCACCACCGGCACCACCAGCAAATCGCGAGCGCGCGTCGCCGCCACGTAGGCAACGCGAATTCCCTCCGCCTGATCGCGCTTCTGTTCCACCTTCTCGAACTCCATTAACTCGAGCGGCGCACACCCCAGCAGCCGCATCGCACAAAGGCCGGTGGCGCCCTCCACGTAGCGGTCGGGGCTCTCGTGCGAGATGTTTGCCGTCATATCCGCGAGAATCACCACCGGAAACTCCAGACCTTTCGCCGAATGCACGGTCATCAGCCGGATACCCTCGGCTCCATCCTCGAGAACCGGGGCTTCGGCCGACTCCGGCCGCTCCGCCTGCCGGGTGAGTTCCTCGACAAAGCCGCGAAACGAAATCCCGCCGGAACTCTCGAAGTGGCGCGCAAGATCGATCACGCGGCGCACATTCGCCAATACCTGATTTCCGGCGGGACGAAACGCGAAGGCTGCCCAGGCACGGGCCGCCTCCAGCAGCAGATACGTGGTTTCCGCGATCGGCCGCTGATTCCGGTTCGCGTGCAAATCTGCGAGCAGATCGAGTGCCTGCCTGACCGGCGCATACTCGGGCAGCAGGTCCGCGGGCCACTCACGAAAGGGAAACAGACTCTTGTACTGGTGACGGAAGCGCAACAGGATATGATCGGGTATCGCGAAGATGGCTCCGCGCAACGTGGCAAACAACGCCAGTTCATCTTCCGGCCACTCGATCGCCGTGAGCGCCGCGCGGATGGTATCAATCTCCTCGCGCGAATGAAACGACTTCGAGCCCACCAGCAGGTGAGGAATGCCGCGATCTTCGAGCGACCGCACATAATCCCTGGTGACGTCCCGTCCCCAGTTCGTGAAACGGCGAAAGAGAATGCAGATGTGCCGTGGCCGGATGGCAATGGGAACCTCCGGCTGTTCCGCATCCATCACCTTCCATCCGCTTTCCCGCAGCAGCCACTCGACAAATCCGGTAACCGCGCCGGGCAGACAAGCATCAATCGCCTTGTTGCTGACGTTGCGTTCTCCGTATGGGCGCGGCGCGGGCAGTGCGATCACGGCGGGCTGCCCGGGAATATCCCCGCGGTGCTCTTCGAGAGCGACAAAGTCAGCCTGGCAGGATTCCGGATCGCCGGTCATTTCCGGGGCGAAGGCGGCGTTCAGGCAGCGCTGCAGAGTACTCACAGACCGGAAGCTGCGGCTCAGCCGTACCACTCCGACGCCTCTCGATTCCAAAGCGGCTCGCAGCACCTGATAAAGCTGGACGTCGGCGCGCCGGAAGCGGTAGATGGCTTGCTTGGGATCTCCAACCAGAAACAGCTTGCCGGGGGCCGGAGTGATCTTCAACATGTCGCACTGCGCCGGATCGTTCGCGGAAAGCAGGAGGAGAATATCGGCCTGCAGGGGATCGGTATCCTGAAACTCGTCCACGAAAAGATGTGTGTACTTGCGCTGCAGGTAGACGCGCACTTCCGTGTTCTTCCGGATCAGATCGCGAACCAGCAGGAGCAGATCCATAAAATCGAGCTGTCCCGCACGCCGCTTGGCCTGGCCGTATAAACCTACCAACTCCCAAAGCTCCTCCCGTAACTGCGCGGCGAGATCCGCCTCCGCACACGGCCGGAAATCGGTCAATGCCTGAAAGAGCAGCGGATCGGGAAGGCGCTTCTGCTTCTCATTGTTTTTCCAGATGCGATAAAGCTTGAACAGCAGCCCCTCCAACATGTCGTAATCGCGCGGCTCGCGCTCAATCCAGGGGAGCATGTCGCGGACAGGCTCGATTTCTTTGGACCGGAATCGCCCAAGATCGAGGTCCTTCACACGGGCCACGAGTTGGTCAATCACCCGGTCGCGCTCCAAGGGCGGGCGCTCCCACGGCACCGGAAAATCGCGCCAATCGATCAGGGCCGCGGCGGCATGCTGCAAACATTCCATCGGCGTGTAGTTCTGCTCGCGCTGCTCCCGCACCGCCAGCCGCGCCAGTGCCCGCCGCAAACCCGGGGATTCATGGCTGAGCTTTTCCTGAATCCAGCGAAGGAAGACGCCGCTGTAGACGCGCTTCGCCGCCGGTTCATCAAGTTCCTCGAAATCCGGGTCGACGCACGCCTCCACCGGACGCTCCCGCAGGATTTGCGCGCAAAAGGCGTGGATGGTGCCGATGGCGGCTTCTTCGAGATGTGCCAAGGCGTGCTCCAGGTTGCCCGCCTGCCGCGGGTCCTCGCACTGGCCGCGTGCCGTGTCCAGTTCCTGGCGCAGCCGCAGCTTCAGTTCTCCCGCCGCCTTGATGGTGAAGGTAACGGCCACGATGCGGTCAATGGTTGTCAACCCGTGGCTGAGCACATTGACGATACGGCGCACCAGCTCGGACGTCTTCCCCGTGCCCGCGGAAGCTTCCACCAGCAGGCTCTCGTTTAACGAATGGCGAATCCGCTCGCGGGCCGCCTGGTCCGCGGTGAGGGTCCCTGGCGTCATGGGATAGACCTCAATTGGATCAGCCGCTCATCGGGGATTTTACGGCGGCTACGCTCCTCTTCCCGCGGCCCGCACACAATCTGGTAATCGCAATACACGCATTGATCCCGATCGGGGGCCACCGGCAGCCATCCCGATCCGATTGCTTCATCCACAATTTGAAGCGCGCGCTGCAGATCGCGGCGGGCGGGCCCCTCTACCGAAACGTTCACCGGTGTATAGCCACCGCGTTGCGTGCAGTAATAGAGGCGCGTCGATTTTACGGGCAGCCCGAGCTTTGCCTCCGCCGCCAAGGCGTAAAGCAGCGGCTGCAGCACTGTGCCGCCGCGCACGTGATGGGGAATCTCTTTCGGCGTCCGTCCGGTTTTGTGATCCGTGATCCGCAATCCTTCTCCGTCGCGGCGCCGCTCAATCCAGTCAATCGAGCCGCGCAGAAGAATCCCATCCAACACGCGCGCGGGCTCGGGCGTGCTTGCCGGATCGCGCCCCGGCTGCGCGCTCATTCCAAAGGCGTATTCGGAATGCAGGAAATCCCAGCCGCTGGAATCGAAGTTGCGGCGCCGCAACCATCCTTTAAGATCCGCCCGCAGATCTTCCACCTCCGTCCGCCACACACGAGAAATAGCCGGCGCCAGATCCTCCTCATACCGGGCCGCCACTTCGTCGAGCACGGCGTCCGCCAGCGTCATAAACTCATCGCTTGTGTGAGCGCGCTGAGATAGCTCGAAGAGAACCGCGTGGAAGAGCGACCCACGGGTGAGCGGGTCCATCTCATCCAAGGGTACGGACACCTCGCGAGGACGCAGCTGATGGATGCCATGCAATAAAAAGCGGTAAGGACAAGCCGCGAAATGCTGCAGCGACGACGCGGACCAGGAGCGCTCCGTCAGCCGGTGCATTTTTAGAATGGCGTGAGTCTCCGGGGCGGAATGGAGTAGCCCGTCGGAATCCGACCACTCTTTCTCCCAGCGTTTATACCGTGCGCGGAGGGATCGTCCCAGATGCGGGTTGAGGTGAAACAAGTAGCGGCCGCGGCCTCTGGCCTGCCCTCGCGGAAGTTTCAAGGCGTCCTGCAGAACCGCCAGGTCATACTCAAGCGCATCTACCGCCTCTTGTGCATCCGCCGGAGCGGGCCAGCCGAGACGCGTCAGGGAACCGGCCGCCGCCCTCGACTCGAACTGCTTTAGCCCGGAGAGTTTTCCTTCCGCGGCGCGAAGTACCTCCAACGCGTAGAAAGAGGGGACCCGGGCGCGATTCTGCGTGACGTCCATGCGGGGGTAGGACACCACAAGCCGGCGCCCGGCCGCAGCCGCCACGGCCCGCAAGCGCAGACGCTCTTCGGCAACGGTATCTTCGCGCAGACCGAGAGCTGTATCGATCTGCGTACGGTACTCATCGAGAAGCAACGGATCTTCAAAAGCCTTCTTCGGAAAAATTCCTTCCGCCAGGCCCGGCAGAAACACTACGTCAAATGATTGTCCCCGCGTCTCCTCGGCCGACCCGATCCAAACCTGGCCATAACGGCGTTTTTGAGGCGGCCGCCGTAGAAAACGCAGCCGCTCCGCAAGAACCAGAGACACTTCCTCCAGCGTTACGGGCCCCACTTCGCCCATCGGCCAGAGTTCGTGCAACGCCAACAGTACGGAGTCCGGCCGCTGTAAAGTCATTTGCGCGAGGTCAGATAACTGAGCCAGCCATTGGCTCCAGGGGGCGCTTTTGGGAAGCGAATCCAGCTGCCGTATGATTGGCAAGGCCAGGCGCTGGAGATTCTTGAGCGATTGCAGCTGCCGCTCGGTATGGACGCGGTGCGCTTCGTCTTCCGCCGCCGCCATGTGTAGTTCGAATTGCTTCTGCAGCCCGCCCAGACGGCGCTGCCAGCGCTCCCGGCCGCCCACCACGGCGGCATCTACGATCAGCTTTTCCCACGCGGCGGGAGTGGCGGGGGATGGCGCCGGCTCCGGCTGATCAAAGGCGTCGGGAATATATTCCTCGCGCGACAGCAGCTCATCTTCGGTGCCAATCCACCCCGAAGCTCCCGCCGCCATAACCATCGGCTGCTCCACCGGCGGCGTCTGCCCAAGCGACAGATACTCCGCGAATCGGGTTGCCGGAAACCCTTCCAACGTGCAGGCGAGCAGGGCGAGAAAGGCGCGTCCGGCGGGGTCCGGCCGCACGCTGCCCCTGGTGAAGTAACACGGAATACCCGCTCGATGCAGCGCCTCTTCCAGTAGCGGCTGGTAGCGCTCCGGGCTGCGAAGGACAATGCCGATGTTGTCGAAGTGAATCCCTTCCCCCGCGAGACGATGAATGCGGCGGGCGATTTCGGTGCATTCCAGACTTTCGCCTGCGGCGGAGAATAAATCGACAGTGTCATCGGCGGCGCCGAACTTGGGGGCGGTCGACAAAAACAGATGAGTCCGCAGCCGCTGCAGAGAGGAATCGTCCGCTGGTTCGAGATGCTCTTCGGCCAGTGCCAGATTGCGCGCGGTGAGCTCGTCTCCGTCGACCAGGACACCAAGAACGTGGGACGCTTTGCCTACTAAAGCCCGGATAAAAGCCGCAGCCAGCGTGGAGGTGATTGGCAGATCGAGCAGCAGCAGCGGCAGCCCGCTGAAGCGATGAGCTCCCGCGCGCAGAGCCTGCGCCGCCAGCCGCAGCAGGGCGGGGAAATCAGCCAGACGGCTCTCCGCCAGCAGCTCTTCGTAGGCGCGATGCAGGTTCGCCAGATCCCTGCCCGCCTCGGCCACCGGGGCTGTGCCGGCGGCGTCAATTCCGGCCAGCCGCAGTTCCCGCAGGGTCCGGGCCAGCGCACGGGCGAAACCCGGACTGGTAGCTACCGGACGGAAGTAGCAGAGTTCATCAGGATTCTTGTGGAGTTTATGGATGGCGCGGGCGGCGAGCGCTTCCGCGCCAAGTGCATTCAGAGGCGCCAGCCCGCGCTCCGCCATCGGTGCGGCAGTGAACTGCGACACCAATTGGGTGACCGAGAACCGGTGGACCCCCGCGGCATCGCCGCAGTACCGCCGCATAAAATCGTCCGCGGCTCCGCGGGTGGGAGCGACGATGAGCAATTCGCCCCGTTGGGAATGCTCGTTGACAAAACGGGATGCCTCTTCGAGCAAAGAAGCCGAACTTGCGGCGCGCACTAATCGACGCATCACTTAAAATCGTAGCTGTTCCAGCTCCGCTGCCGATAACCCGCTGTGCTCCCGCAGCTCTGCTTCGGTAATCGCGCCGCAGCCAAGAGCGCGCAAAAAGAAGATCCGAAGCCCCTGCGCCGTGGCGGCGTCGTCAAAAGTACCGCCAATGCGTGTCGCTTGCGCCGACTGCGCGATAAAGTTTTTCAGACGGCTGGAGACAAGCGGCAAGCTGTCGAGAAAAAAGCTGAAGATGGCGGCGTAGCGCACTGGCAGTTGCGCCGGATGAAGGTCCCACCCCTGGTAGAACCCGGTAGATAACGCATGCCGGATGTCGTCCCATTGCGTCTTCCAGGCAAGGGAGATCTGCTCGGCGGCTCCTATGGGAAGAACGCTGGTTGGCCCATCCGACAACCAGACGCCGGTACCGGCCAACTCGATCACCATTTGATTTCGAGCATGCGTGCAAAGGGGATGACGCAAGCCCTGCGACCCTGCCATCACGCCGCAAGAAGACGTGAAATCGTACGGCCCAAAGTGCGCGCCGCGGCATCGGGGTCCTGCCGCGGCAACGAGGGACCGCAGGTTCCGCAGTGCCTCCGGCGTTTCCACCATCAGCTCTACGCTCACCGCCCGGTCCAGTTTCACGAGCGCCTGGCACAAGCTGCTTACCTGTTCTTCAGCCGTCACCTTCGGCAGAGTCACCGTGAAGTTTCGAGGAAGCTCTCCCGCGGCTTCAAAGAACAACCGCAGCGTACGCAGCGACCGCGTGCGGCTTTGTTCGCTAAAAGGCTTGCAGCGAATGCCTAGAAATTGGGGAAGCGTGCCTGCCTTCACGCCTTGCGCCACCTCCTTCGCCGCCATCACCGCATGGGTGTCTTCCTCATCATCCGATCGACAGCCATAGCCGTCTTCGAAGTCGATGCGAAAGTCTTCTATGGCGGCTTTCTGAAGTTTTGCCCGTACCCGCGTCAGCAAATCAGGGCCGGCCGCCAGTAGGCCGTGATGATCTTCAAGAACCCGGACGGCATGACGTCCTAACTTTCCGGCAGTGTCGTGGCGGAACCGATGGGCTCCACCATAAAGTGTCTGTACCGGTTGCATCAAGGGAATCAAGCTTCCAGCTTATCCGATGCGCACGCGGCGGTCGTCGTCCTCGCTCTTGGAGCCCTGATCGCGCAGCCCGCTCACGCAGTTCCCGGACCAAGCGGCACGGCAATCCCGGCCGGGTTTCAGGTCTACCCGCGCCACACATGCAACAACCCACTCGCGCCGCCTCCCGCCACCACTCGACTTGCAGGGAGTTAGCCCGCCGCCATTCTCGAATTGGAGACGGCGGATCGTGCCAAAATCATTCCATGAGACCCTGGCTGTACGCTCTTCTGTGCGTCTCTCAGTGCTTAGGCGAACAACTGGGTGACGGCAAGTTTCTGGTTGCCAGCCGTAAGCTCGGCGATCCTAACTTTGCGGAGACCGTCATTTTGCTGGTTCAGTACGATGCCAAAGGAGCCATGGGCCTGGTAATCAACGACCCATCGAAAATAACCATAGCGGAAGCGCTTGCAGAGATAAAAGGCGCCAAAGGGCGTCAGGAGGCGGTGTTTTTAGGGGGGCCGGTCGGCCGTACAGGCCTTCAGGCGCTGCTTCGCTCGAAGACGGCCCCTGACGAGGCGCGGCTTGTGTTCGGCGATGTGTATGCTACCGGCAGCCGGGCGTTGGTGGAGCGAACACTGGGAACGGCCGGCAGCGCCTTCCGGGTTTACTTGGGCTACGCCGGTTGGGGAAGCGGCCAACTGGAACGCGAGCTTGCGCTCGGCGCATGGCATGTCCTTGGCCCCAATGCCGCGTTTGTGTTTGACGCCGAACCGGAAACGGTGTGGCAGCGGTTGATCCGCCGGACCGAACTGCAATTTGCCGCTGCGGAGAGTTACTGCCGATGGCCGCGGGCGAACAGTAGCGTTTCGCCGGTTACCCAGCCTGTGTCTTCGGGCGTGAATACGGCGGGGCGGGCAATGTCCTCCGGCTTCCCGATGCGGCCGGGGGAGTTTGCGCTTCAACCGTCTTGCGAAAGTCGCTCCCGTCCATCCGCGCCGAATGAAGGCGTCCGGTTTCCAACATTCCGGGATTGAGCGAATTCACTCTGATTTCCGGGTAGCACTGTGGATGGAACCGGTCTGGACAGGCAGCCTGGGGTCTCGGCGAAGACCCGTCTGTCGCTACCCCTCCCATCTCATACGCGACGCGTGTTCGGAAGTCAGTCTTCAGCGAATTGCGAAAGGTTTCCTCGTAGGAACCACCTCCATTGATGAGGAGAATGCAAGCCCTGTTCGCATCTATCGATTGCAGGGTTGCGCCAGCCGCA
Organism: Bryobacteraceae bacterium; assembly: GCA_035526195.1. GTDB lineage: Bacteria > Acidobacteriota > Terriglobia > Bryobacterales > Bryobacteraceae > CADEFT01. The sequence goes on along the minus strand of DATLCW010000287.1, from coordinate 18,617 downwards.
TTTGTTTGCTTGCTTCCACTGCTGCCTTCAACGCCTGCGCTGGCGCAGGAAACTAAGCGCCGCACTACGTGCGAATGGACCACACGAAAGAGCTGCCCCCAAACACGAGATTTCCCGCCTGGACCGCCGATCTTTCCCGCAACCTCGCCGTGAACTTGACCGTCGAGGAGGGCTGGGAGACAGGAGCCAATTCAGTTGACAGCCTTTTCAAACTGGAGAAAGAACGCCTTCAGCTATTCAGTGGATTACGCCAGCGCAACCGGCTGAATCGTCCGAAGTCGTTATCCGTTGAGCAGAGTTCGGCGCCGTGCTCAATGGCCAAAGCTGCGATATGGGCATCCGATGTGAGATTCCCTCCGGTACCCAATGGCGCGATCAGATCACGCATCGTTTGCAGGTGGCGCGCGGTAGGTTCGGGCACGGTGACCGACGGCTGCTGCAACCAGGCATCCACCAGATCGAATGCTGCATTCACCGTGAGCGGCTTCTGGAAGAGGCCTGTTCGCGTGGTCAGACGGAGAAAAGCCAGGAGGACGATCCAAGGCAACCCGACGGTTTCGGTCCCGGAAACGGCAGCTTCCAGCCATGCTTTCGCTTTTCCGTGGTCTGGCGCATCTTGGTTGACTGCATATATGAGCAGATTGACGTCGAGAACGATCATTTGCGCACGGCGATCTTCCTGCCCAACTCCTCATCTTCCATAGCCGTGGCTGCTTCCAGCGCCTTGTCCCAGCGGAAATTCTGATCGCCGCCCAGCGAGTAGGACTTCTGCACAAAATAGCGTCGATTGGGCTTCCCTTGCGTCAAGCCCGCCCTCACTGCGGAATTCAGCGCTTCTTTGAAGGAAACCCCACGTTCCTTCATGGCGGTCCGAATGAGAGCCTGCACGTCCGGTTCCAGTGTGACGGTCGTTCTCACTTCGACATCATAGCATCTTTTAGCCTGCTGTCATGATGCTGGAACAACCTGCCGGTGGGCTGACAGTCTCTGAAACATCAGCCGCAGAGGTGACCGCGTCCGCTCGACCCTCAACGATAGAACGGCTTCCAGGTAATCCAGCGCGGCCCGTAGTGCGGTTCTTTCTGGTTGTGTTCCAGGGCCCCCAGGTCCGGGGCTCTTCCGTTAAAGTCGTCATTGATCGTCGGTAGGGCCACGCCGGCATCCACAGCTTTGGAGTTTGCCTTAAGACCGAAGTTCAGATCCATGGAATGGTACACGTGGTGCCGGCGTGCGGGGTCCGGCGGCGCCAGATTTTCGAAGATGTCGAAGTCCAATTCAAGGCCGTGGGCTTCCTGGCCGGTCGCCTTCTGAAGTTCTTTTAGTGTCGCAAAGCTCCGCCAATCGGAATCTTTCGCCCCGGGCGCGGTCTTACCGGGCGTGGGCGCGAGCCAGTTGTACTGGTTGGGGGAGCCGCGATTGGGGCGGAAGCCATTATAGTCGCTGCTGTAATTACCCGTGGCATTGGCCCAGGTCATCACGCCGCGATCCGGCGTATCGCGGCCGAGAAACAGATTATTACGAAAGTGGGCATTCGAGTAGGCTTCGCGGGCGGTCTGCTCCCCGATCAGTGTGTTGTGATAAACAAGAATGCCGGCGGGCGCGGCGCTGAATTTAAAAGGGCCGCCCGCGGGAACGTGATAGAGCAGGTTGCGGTAAAAGTAGACCGGCCCGCCGAACAGGGGTTGGGCGCTGTAGCCGTTGTGAGCCGCATTCACGCCGCGATTCTGAAAGACGCGAATGTTGTGTGCGCCGCCGTCGGATTCGATGAAGTCGTCGTTGGAAAGGTGAATGTCGTTGTTGTAAATGTCGATGGCGGAAGCGCGGCGCTCGGGATCGGCCTCCGGCGGCCCGTACGTGGAGATGCAGATTCCGTCGTGAAAATAAGCCACCGCGTTGTGGCGGATGACGTGGCCGGGTCCGTACACCTTGATGGCAAAAAAGCTGCGTAGCTGATGAGAGGGGTAGATCCCGGCGGTGCGCATGCCTGCCTGGTTCCAGCCGATGAGACGCATCTGGTCTTCTCTTCCAAGGAACAGATTGTCGGAGAGGAAAAAGTCGCGGGAGTCGGCGCTTTCGGTCCATACGCCGGCGCCGACGTCCTCGAAACGGCAGTTCCGCACGGTCAGCGCCACCGCCCCCATCACTTCCTTCTCGCCCGCGAACAGGGCAACCTCGGTGTTGCGGAAAGTCAGACCTTCGAAGATGTGGTGGTGGGTAGCCATCACGTCGAAGAGCTTATGGTTACCCGCGCCGTCAAAAATCACTTCTCCATCGCCTGCCCCTTTTATCGTGATGGGCTTCTCCGCCGTTCCCTTCAACGAAAGCGACCAGGAGCCCGTGAATGGCGCGCTCAACGGGTCGACGTAATTCAGGCGTTCCGGGCGGTATAGGCCCGCATGGACCAGAATCGTGTCGCCGGGCTGAGCCTTGCTCATGCGGACCGCGGTCCAATCGCCGCGTCCCTCGCCGTAATATGCCGCCTTAAGGCCGATGAAACCGGGCTCCTGCCGCGGACTTTCATGATTGGGCGGATAAACATGAAGAATGCGTCCGCCGGTGTAGGACCTCGGTTCCTCCCGGGTGGCCACCGTGACCCGCTGTTGTGCCGGGCCGGTCACGCCGTCCGGATCGCGCAGCGTGAACTCGCATTCGTAGCTGCCGCCGGACTCGAGATTCAGGATACTGCCCGCAAAACCTTGCGGCACCATATAGCTCATCTTTTCGCGATCGCGGTACACCCGCTCCCCACCGATGCGCAGCAAAGGGAGCGCCGCGCGCCAGCCGCCGGTACCCGCCTTTCGGAAGCGGACTTCCACCGTCGCATTGCGGTTGCCGTCCCCCTCAATGGCCCATTCAAATCCGAGGTTCACAAGCGTGGGGTGTTCTACATGGAAACGGCCGGGCCGGGTCGCGTTCTGGGCCTGCAGAATGCGGGCGGCGAATAGAAGCACAATAGCGGTACGCATGGAAAGCAACTCGATGATATTACATCATCCGATTGCATGCCTGAGTTCGCGCCGGCTGATACTGGAGCGCGATCTCGATCTGCCGTGAATCCGGCCGGGTTCTGTAAACGTACTTCAAGGGTTCCGGATGCTGCCCGCGACGAGATCGCCTAACTGCGAAGTGGTGAGGGTGCCGCCGATGTCCGGAGTGGCGTGGGCGGGGTCGGCACAGACCTGCTCCACCGCGCGGCGAATGGCATCCGCGCCTTGGCGTGTATTCACGGTGTCCAGCCATTCCAGCATCAGCGCGGCCGATAGGATCGTGGCGATCGGATTTGCGATCCCCTGGCCCGCAATGTCCGGAGCGGAGCCGTGGGAGGGCTGAAAGACAGCGTGCTTATCGCCAATGTCCGCGCTGGGCGCCATACCCATCCCGCCGGCGATCCCAGCCGCCAAGTCCGACAGGATGTCTCCAAACATATTCTCCATCACCAGCACGTCAAAGCGGCGTGGATTCTTCACGAGGAACAGCGAGGCGGCGTCCACGTACACCCGGTCCGTGCCTACGTCGGGATATCCCGCCGCCACTCCATCGAAAATGCTCCTGAAATACGCCATGGACGGGAGTACGTTGGCCTTATCGACCAAGGTCACATGGCGGCGGCGTTTTTGCGCGAGGCGGAATGCGGACTGGCAGATACGCTCGGTGGCGTGGCGCGTCACAAGCAACGTATCCCGCACCTCGGCGGCCGCGAAATCCACCGAATTTTTGCGCGAGGCGAACAGGCCTTCCGTGTTTTCCCGAAAGATGACAAAGTCGATTTCACCGGCGGCATAGCCCCGGAGGGGTGAGTGGGAAGGGTTATAGAGATAGATGGGGCGCAATCCCGCGTAGAGATCGAATATTTCCCGCAGATCGATCTGTGGCGTAATTTCGGTGCCGTTCGGGTAGCGCACGCCGGGCAATCCCATGGCTCCTAAAAGGATGGCATCGGCTGTCCGGCAGCCCTCGATCGTCGCGTCTGGAAGCGGGTTGCCGGCGCGGAGGTATTCGCCGGCGCCGGCGGGATAATCGGTAAAGTGAAATTGCGTGTGTGGCAGAATTTTCTGTACGCTGTGCAACGTTTTAATGGCTTCCGCGACGACATCGGGCCCGATTCCGTCGCCGCCGAGGACCGCAATCTGGAATGTTTTTTCTGACATAAGGGAAAGAGAAGAGTGTACACTAACGTTTGGACGCTGGTCCGCCCGCTCTACGCGCGCGGCTCTGTGGGTAGTGCCACGGATGCCCTTCGTGTTTACTTTCAACTACATCAGATGATACGCTAAAGAACTTATAATGAGAACTGTCGACTTAATTTACCGCAAGCGCGAGGGTGAAGAGCTTTCGCCCGAGGAGATCGTTTTTCTCGTGAACGGTTATACGCGCGGGGAGATTCCCGACTATCAGATGTCGTCATTTCTGATGGCTGTGTGCTGGCAGGGAATGACCGATCGGGAAGTATCGGCTCTTACGGAATGCATGCTCAGCTCCGGGCAACACGTGGACTTAACCGACGTTCCCGGCATTAAAGTGGATAAGCATTCCACCGGCGGCGTAGGCGATAAAACGAGTCTGATCGCGGCTCCGCTGGCAGCCTCGGCGGGTGTGTGCGTGCCGATGATTTCCGGCCGCGGCCTCGGTCATACGGGCGGCACGCTGGATAAGTTGGAAGCAATTCCCGGCTTTCGCACCAACCTCACGATTGCGGAATTTGTCGAACAGTTAAAGAAACACAAACTGGCATTTATCGGACAGACCGATGAAATTGCCCCCGCCGACGGCAAGTTGTATTCGCTGCGCGACGCGACGGCGACGGTGGAATCCATCCCATTGATTGCTTCTTCGATCATGTCGAAAAAGCTGGCGGTTGGCTTGGATGCGATCATGCTCGATGTCAAAGTGGGCACGGGCGCATTCATGAAAAAGCAGCTCGATGCGCGGCGTTTGGCGCAGATGATGGTGGGCATCGGCCGCCGCATGAATAAGAAGGTGCAGGCGCTGATCACGGACATGAATCAGCCGCTGGGATTTGCGGTGGGCAATGCGCTCGAGATCATGGAAGTTTCGCAGACGCTGCAGAACGCGGGTCCGGTGGATCTGACGCGTTTATCGCTCGAACTCGCGGCACGAATGATTCACCTTGGAAAATTGACGGAATCGCTGGAGGAAGCTCGCGAGGTGGCGCAGTCCCGGCTGCTGGACGGCTCGGGTTATCGCAAGTTTAAAGAGGTGATCGCGGCCCAGGGCGGCAATCCGCAGGTGCTGGACCGTTTCGAGCTGCTCCCAAACGCCACCGGCATGCGGGAGATCTATTCGCCGCGGGCGGGGTATGTAAGCGCGATCGACGCGGCGCTCATCGGACAGGCCAGCCAGATGATCGGCGCCGGCCGCGATGTGAAAGAGGAAGCGATCGATCCGGCCGTGGGCGTGATACTGGAAGTAAAGACCGGGCAGAAGGTGGAAGCCGGCGGCGTGCTGTGCCGGCTCTACTACACACTGGATGAACGGGTGGAAGATGGCGCCGATCTCATAGAGGACGCCTTCCGCATCTCGCAGCAGGCGCCCGAGGAGCGCGAGCTCATTCTGGAAGTAGTAGGGTAAACTGAATCTGCCTTTATTTCCGTTGTGAGGAGGATCCGTGGGCCGTTACACGGGGTTGCTGGGTCTTGTTGCCATCCTCGGCGTTGCCTGGATCTTCTCCACCAACCGCAGAGCCATTCAGCCTAAGCTTTTACTTTGGGGATTGGGGCTGCAGTTTGTTTTCGCCTTTCTGGTTCTGAAGACCGATGTCGGTGAAATCTTCAAAGCGGCCAGCACGGCGGTGAACGCGCTGCTGGAATACGCCGAGGTGGGAAGCCAGTTTCTCTTTGGGCCGCTGGGAGCGAAAGAGGCGGGCGTGCCGGTCACCGGGCAGTTTGTGACAGTTGGCGGTGAGGTGAAATTCGGCGTCATTTTCGCATTTCAGGTGCTGCCCATCGTCATCTTTATTGCCGCCCTGTTCTCCATTCTTTATTACTTCGGGATCATGCAAGTGGTGATAAAAGGCATGGCTTGGGTGATGCTGCGGATTATGGGCGCCAGCGGCGCCGAAAGCACAAACGTGGCGGCCAGTATCTTCATGGGGCAAACCGAGGCTCCGCTGACGATCCGGCCATTTCTCCCCAAGCTCACGCAGTCCGAGTTGTTTACGGTAATGGTGAGCGGCATGGCGCACGTTTCCGGGGCGGTGATGGCCGCCTACGTCAAAATTGCGGGCGTGGAGATCCGCCATCTGCTGACGGCGGTGATCATGACCGCGCCAGCAACCATTATGCTGGCCAAGATGTTCGTGCCGGAAGTGGATGAGCCGGAAACGCGCGGCACGGTGAAGATCGATATCGAGAAGCCGGGTGTGAACGTGATCGACGCGGCTGCGCGCGGGGCTGGCGACGGGCTGCATCTGGCGCTGAATATCGGAGCCATGCTGATCGCCTTTCTGGCGCTGATTGCGCTGGTCAACGGCGTCATGGGGTGGATCCATGGGCTGCCGGTGATGGGATGGTTTCCTCCCTCGCTGCAGACGCTGTTCGGGTATTTGTTTGCTCCCGTTGCCTGGCTGTTGGGCGTGAGTTGGAAGGATGCGCAGTCTGTGGGGAATCTCCTCGGTACGCGGCTCGTGTTAAATGAATTCGTGGCTTTCCTGCAGTTGGGTCCGTTGAAGGCGGAACTGGATCCGCGCTCTTTCACCATCGCCACCTATGCGCTGTGCGGCTTTGCCAATTTCAGCTCGATTGCGATTCAGATTGGCGGCATCGGCGCGCTGGCTCCCAGCCGCAAGCCGGATATGGCGCGCATGGGGCTCAAGGCAGTGGCGGCGGGAACCTTGGCCAATTTCATGTCCGCCTGTATCGCGGGAATGTTGTTATGAATGCGCTCGAACAATCCGTCGACTACTTGAAAAAGCAGCTGCCGCGTTTGCCGAAGATGGCCTTGGTGCTGGGCAGCGGGTTGGGGGTGTTTGCCGATTCCCTGGAGGATACGGTGGTGGTGCCCTATGCGGACATCCCGAATTGGCCCCGATCGACCGCCCTCGGCCATGCGGGGAAGCTCATCCTGGGGCGGCTGGGTGCGTTGGAACTCATCTCTCTCGCCGGCCGCGCCCACCTTTATGAAGGGCACACGGCGCAGCAGGTCACCTTCCCGGTGCGGGTAATGGGCAAACTTGGCGTCCACTCGATGCTCTTCACCAACGCCGCCGGGGGCATCAACCTTCTGTATCATGAGGGCGCGCTGGTGCTGATTTGCGATCACATTAACTTACAGGGCGTGAATCCGCTCTCTGGTCCCAATGACGATACTCTGGGACCCCGCTTTCCGGACATGTCGGAAGCGTATGACCCGCGATATCGCTACCTGGCCAAGATGGTTGCGGCGGAGTTGCACATTCCCCTCGCGGAAGGTGTCTATGCGGGTCTGCTCGGGCCCAGTTATGAAACTCCCGCCGAGATCCGTTATCTGCGGGCGATTGGCGCCGATCTGGTGGGCATGTCCACGGTGCCGGAGGTGATCATCGCCAATCATATGGGGATGAAGGTGCTCGCCATCAGTTGTGTCACGAATATGGCTGCCGGCGTTTTGCCGCAAAAGATTCACCATGAAGAGGTCCTGGAGACGGGCGCCCAGGTGCGCGGTACGCTGGTCCGCCTGCTGAAGGAACTGTTGCCGAGGCTGGAGGTGGAATAGGTGCCCGACCGCATGCTGGACGCCGCCAGGAAGGGATGGGAGAATGCCTTCGCCCCCTATTCGAACTTTCGAGTGGGCGCGGCTCTGCGAGGCGCGGACGGCGCCGGGGACCTCGTCTTCAGCGGGTGCAACGTCGAGAATGCAACCTACGGACTGACGGTCTGCGCCGAGCGGGTGGCCATTTTCAAGGCTATTTCCGAGGGCGTGCGGAGCTTTTCCGAAATCCTGATTTATACGGCGGGCAGGGATGTGACTCCTCCCTGCGGCGCGTGCCGTCAATTGATCTGGGAATTCTGCGGCGATATCCCGGTACGAGCGCGCAACGCCAGTGGGGAAGAGAAAACGTGGCGCATGTCGGAGCTGCTGCCCGATGCATTTGGGGCAAATAGCCTGGAACAATGCCTCTAATTTTTCTCCTCCTGGCCGGCTGTCTGCTCACAGCGGCGGAGTCCGTGGACTGGATCTGGTCGGCGAAATACGTAGTCACGATGGATGCGCAACGCCGCGTCCTTGAGGATGGCGCCGTGGCCTTTCGAGCCGATCGCATTGTGGCTGTAGGCAGTAAAGCAGATATCGATAAGCGGTATCAGGCGAAGCAACGAATGGATAGTCCACGGGCGCTGATTGCGCCTGGTCTGATCGATACTCATACGCACGCGCCGATGTCGTTGTTCCGCGGGCTGGCCGACGATCTTCGTCTTCAGGAGTGGCTGGAGAAATACATTTTCCCGGCCGAGGCCAGGAACGTCAATGTCGAATTCGTGAAGTGGGGGACGCAGCTCGCGTGCCTCGAAATGGTTCTGAGCGGCACCACCACCTACACGGATATGTATTACTTCGAAGAAGTGATTGCGGAAAATACCAAGCTGGCGGGGTTGCGCGGCGTGCTGGGCCAAACCATCATCGGGTTTCCCGTGCCCGATGCCAGGACGCCGCGGGAAGGTCTCGCGCGAGCGGAGCGGTTTATTCAGCAGTATCGCCACGATCCGCTCATTGTGCCGGCCGCGGCTCCGCATGCCATTTACACGACTCCCGATGACGTTTTGAAGGCTTCCCGCGCGCTTGCCAACAAGTACAATGTGCCGATGCTGATCCATTTATCGGAGACCAGGCGTGAAAACGAGGAAGCGATGCAGAAACGCCAGATGTCTCCCACGCGCGTGCTGGACTCCCTGGGGGCGCTCAGTGGGCGTACTCTGGGAGCGCACGGAGTTTGGCTGGACGATGACGATCTGCGCATTCTCAAGCAGCGCGGAGTAGGGCTGGCGCATTGCCCCTCGAGCAATTCCAAGCTCGCGAGCGGCGTCGCCCGTGTACCGCGGATTCTGGATCTCGGGATCGCCATGGGCCTTGGTACCGATGGCTTTGCCGGCAGCAACAACGATGCCAATTTGTTTGAAGAAATGGATCTCGCGGCGAAGCTGCAAAAGGTGACCAATTTGAATCCTGAGTTGTTGCCCGCCTTGCGGGTGCTCGAGATGGCCACGATCCTCGGGGCGCGCGCCCTGGGGCTGGACAAGGACATCGGTTCCCTGGAACCAGGCAAGAAGGCGGACATGATCACGCTGCGGCTGGATGCTCCGCACGCGGCCCCACTCTATCAGGTGATCCCGCAGATGGTGTATGCACTGAAGGGGGCGGACGTGAATGACGTAGTGGTGAACGGGCGGTTGATCGTGCGAGATCGCAAGGTGCTGACATTGAATGGGGCGCAGATTCTGGCGAAGGCGGAAGAGTATAGAGCTAAGGTGATAGCCTCCCTAGGCCAGCCGTAGCCCGAACATTAAACAGAAACGTTTCGTGAGAACGTATCTCCCGTAAGGCAACTATCTCATGAAGATTCCCAAACAGACATTACCGAGATTGTTTGGATCTCTCAGGGAGATAGCATGCGACATCTGCGTTCCTTTTTATTGACTGGCCTTGCGCTCGCAATTGCGGCCGGGTCGGCCACGGCAGCCACTACAACCTACACAGACCGCGGTACCTGGAACTTAGCGGTCCCCGTCCGCACGGACCTTAACTTCAACTCATTGTCTGGCGCTTTTGTTAGTTCTCTTACTCAGGGAACTTCGCCGGATCAGGTAACTTTTGCGGGCATTGGTTTCACGTTCTTCTATGACGGTACGGGATATGGCCCCAGCGGTACGGGCAGATATCTCACGAATGACTACTATGGCAGCGCCAATGCTGGTCTTTCGGCGACCCAATCGCTTAGCAGCGTAACCGGATTTGGCGTCGACTTGTGGACATTTGACAATCAGGCGATGCCCATCACGGTCAACGTTTACAACGTTGGTAGCCCCACTCCCACAACTTACACGGTGAACCCTGTGGCCGTGAGTAATCTTTCCACCTCTGTAACCTTCTTCGGCTACACATCCGATTTGGCCGTCCAGAAGGTTGAGTTCACCACCACCGGGAGCCGCCCTCCCAACGGCCGCGTGATCCTGGACAACTATTCCTGGGGGCAACTGACGGGTGCGCCGGAGCCCACCGAAACGCCGGAATCCGCCACGCTGGGCTATGTAGGCCTTGGCCTGCTCGGATTGCTGTTGAGTAAGAGGAAGTGTCTCTAGAGAGCTTAACTCCTGCTTGCCTGCCGGGCTGATGTCCGCAACAGCATCAGCCCATGCTGCCCCACCTCCCCGAACTCCTCATGATGGGATCGGTCCCTGTTTTCCGCGTTCCCATACAAAGATCATGAAAACCTACTCCAAAGTTCCCAATATCTATATCGACGGAAGCACCCTCTCGTCCGCCGACCGCACCAAATACGAGCAGGATATAGCCGCCATGCTGGACCGTCTTCTATTGACGTGGGCCGGCTGGGCTACGCTGATTGAGGTTTACTATCTCGCCAAGAAAAAGATGACCATCGTGCCCTACATCGCCACTCCGGAAAACGGCGTGTGCAATGCCACGGCCGGAGCAAAAGACCCGCAGGCCGCCACTTTGAAGGGAACCACTCTCCTGAATCCCAACGGCACGCTTCCGCCCAAAGAAAACCGCGTCGAAGGCACCGGCGTGGGCAGCGATACCACCGTCCGCTTCAGCCCCTCCACCTGGGGACCGTCCACCGGATGTAACACCGGCCCGGGCGCGAATGCCGACGAGATTCTGCTCCACGAAATGGTGCATGGCGTACGTCAGATGGCCGGCCGTTCCGTCAAGGAAGCGCCCCCCAAAGGATCGGAAGGGCTCACCAACTACGAAGAGTTCGTCGCCATTCTCGTCAGCAATATCTACCGCTCGGAAAAGAATATTCCCGGGCTGCGCAAAGACCATGCCGGGTTCGCTCAACTTACCGCCCCGGACACGGACCCGGCTCAGTTCAAAACCAAATTCGCCAGCTTTCTCTCAAACGTTGGGATTGAACAGCAGCGCTTCGCGAACAATCTTGCGCAAGCCACCTGCGCCTTTAATCCGCTTCGTCCGTGAGGAGACAACGGATCACTGGAAATTCGCGCTGGTGGGCTGCGACGTCCCTTGAGGATTGACCAGCGTCACGCTCACGGAACTGATCGCGCTGGTATCCCCCTGAACGTTGAACTGTTGCGTCAGGGTAAACTGACTGCCAAAGGGACGCGAGGCGTCGCTCTGATACCAGCGTTGCGCACTCTCATGGAGCTGCACCGTGAGCTCGCTTGTTTGCAGGCCGTTGCCGGTAAACCGGAACGTACCGGAGCCGACTTCCCGGGAAGTCGCGTAGCCGGTGATCGTCACTTCCAAACCACCAGCCACGCGACGCGCGGTGAGAGACCGAATTACCGGCGAGGTACGGTTGAGTTTGGCGGTCATGCCGGGCGCCGGAGAGGGCGTAATATCCTGGCCCGAAGCGCGAAGCGTGGCGGCCAACGACAGCGTTCCGGCCACCGTGCCGGTCTGCATCGCAAAGCCTTCCGGCAACTGCGCGAGGGTACTGTTGGCGGGTATGGTAAAGTTCACGGTGCGCGATCCGTTGGAGAAGACCACCGCCGGATCGTCGACGGGAACCGCCGCATCGGGATTGAAGGTAAGCGTCAGCGTCCCGGTAATCGGCACCGGATAGGCCGATCCCAGCGAGAGATTGAGCCTCGGCTGCTGCGCCGGTTCAATGGAATCGGCCAACCCTAAAATGGATACCGAAGGCGTGGACGGCAGCCGGATAGTGACGGTGAAACTGGCGGTCGCGTTATTGCCGGTGTTGTCGGCGACCAGAGCTCCGAATTGGAACGTGCCGGCCGCCGTGGGAACGCCGCTAAGCACGCCCGAAGAACTCAGACTCAGCCCGGCTGGCAGCGGGCCGGTGGCGAGCGACCAGGAATAGGGAGGTTGCCCACCGGCGGCGGCCAGCACAAGAGAATAGGGGGCGCCGGCGGTGCCCGCGGTCAAGCTGGGCGCCGTGGTAACAGCGAGACTCAGCGACACAGTCAAGCTGAACGTACGGGTGGCGATTACGCCCTGGCCGTCCGATACCTGTACAGTGAAGTTGAAAGCGCCGGCGCTCGACGGCGTGCCGCTCACCACACCGTTGCGTTCCATCGAAATACCGATCGGCGGGCTGCCGGAAGCCAATGTCCATGTGTAGGGAGGCGAACCGCCCGCCGCTTCCAGAACCTCGCTGTACGCTTGGCGTACCGTGGCCGAAGGCAGCGTAGCCGGCGTTACTATGGAGATGCGGCCGGTCACGATGAGCGTGAAGGCTTTCTGCAGCGTCTGCTGTTGCCCATCGGCGATCTGAACGATAAAGCTGTAGCTCCCGGCAATGGCCGGTGTGCCGGAAATCAAGCCCGATGCGGCGGAAAGCGAAAGCCCCGGGGGGACACTGCCCACAGTCACCGACCAGGTGTAGGGAGCCCTTCCGCCGGTGGCTCCCAGCGTCTGGGAATAAGGCGCACCCTCGGCTCCGTTAGGCAAAGCTGTGGGCGTTGCAATCTGCAGTCCCTCCAGCACAGTGATCGAAAATGCCCGGGCGGCCGTGGTGTTGTTTGCGTCCTGTACACGCAGCGTGAAAGCGTAGGTACCAGCGGCGGTGGGAGTTCCGGTGATCGTCCCCGCGGCTGGACTCAACGTCACTCCCGGGGGAAGCGCGCCGGCAATCACGGACCATTGCAGCGGCGGCATTCCACCGGCGGCGGAAATCGTCTGATTGTAGAGGGCGGTGGTAGCGGCATTGGGGAGGCTCTCGGTTGTGATGCTGAGAGAAGTTTCGATGGCTATGGAAAGAGCCTTGGAAGCGAAGCTGCCGGCGGAATCGGCCACCTGCACGGTGAAATTCGAAGCGCCGGCCGCGGTTGGCACGCCGCTGATCACTCCGCTCGCAGCCGTCAATGTCAGGCCGGCGGGCAGAGTACCGGAAATGAGCGTCCAGTTGTAGCCATTCGCGCTGCCCCCGGTGGCTTGCAGCGCCTGATTATAGATCTGTCCGGGCGTTCCTCCCGCCAGCGAATTGGTGTTTACGGAAAGTACCGGATTCACCGCCAGCGTGAGTTGGCGTGTCGTCACGTTGCCTTGCCCGTCTACCAGCTGCGCCGTGAACAAATAGGATCCCTGAAGCGTGGCGATGCCGGTGAGCAGCCCGCTCGAGGGCACCAGGGTAAACCCCGGCGGGAGATTTCCGTCTTTTACCGACCAGGTGACCGGTTGCGCAGCGCCTGACGCGAGAAGACCGAAGTTGTACGCAACTCCAATAATGGCGGCGGGCAGGGTTTGAGTGCTGATGGAGAGCGCCGCCGCGGCTACCGTGAGACCCAACTCCCGGATGGCGGTCTGGCCGGTGGCATCCTGCACGCGTGCATTGATTACGAAGTTGCCGGCCGCCACGGGCGTCCCGGCAAGCAGACCCGACGTTGACAAGGAGAGGCCGGGCGGCAGCGCGCTGGTGACACTCCACAAATAAGGCGTCGTCCCGCCTTGCGCCTGAAGCTGCGAGGAGTACGCATTGCCCACGATGCCGTTTGTTAACTGCGACGTGGTCACCGTCACCACATTGGATGGCGTGATGACGACGCTGAACTGCCGGGAAGCGGTACCGCCGGCGGAGTCCGTGACTTGAATCGTCACCGGTACCGTTCCCGCCAACGTGGGAGTGCCGGTAAGCAATCCGGAAGTCGACAGCGACATGCCGGCCGGCAGCTGGCCACCAATGATGCTCCAGGCGTAGCCCGAGCCGGTGCCACCCGCGGCGGAGAGTAGAGTCGCGGGGTAGGGCTGGTTCTGTACTCCGCTGGAAAGAGTGGCCGTGGTGATGGCGAGTCCCTGGCTGACCGTGATCGTGAAGGAGCGAGTCGCGGTCTGCGCGGGCTGGCTCGCGTCCGACGCCTGAATCGTAAAGGGGTAAACGCCGGCAGCCGTTGGAGTGCCGGATACGACGCCGCCGGCCAAGTTGATTCCTGGCGGGAGCGTTCCGGTCTGAACCGACCACGCGTAGGGCGGGGTTCCGCCGGATGCGGCTAGTGCGGTGGTAGGATAGACGGCGTTAAGCGATGCGTTCGGCAGGCTCGTAGTGGAGATCTGCAACGGGGAAGAAGTGGCGCCCACAGTTACTGTCAACGGTTTGGAAGCGATCTGGTTTGCAGCGTCCATTACCTGAACGGTGAACGTGTAGGTTCCGCTTTGCGTTGTCGTGCCGGAGAGGACGCCGTTGTTAGACAAGCTGATTCCTTGGGGAAGGATTCCAGAGAGCGACCACGTGTAGGGCGCGCTGCCCCCGGTCGCTTGCAAGGTCTGGCTAAAAAAAGCTCCGGGAGTAATATTGGCGAGCGGAGAAGCCGTCGAGATGGTGGGAGGGGCCGCTGTCGGCGGACTCACGGCAATCGTGAATTGCTTCGAGAAGACGGAGTTCGTAGCGTCAGTGACCTGAATCGTAAAGTTGAAGGGACTCTGCGCCGTCGTAGTAGGAATCCCGCTGATGATTCCCGTGCCCGCGTTGAGCGACACGCCCACAGGCAGCGCCCCCGCGGTGACGATCCAGGAAAACGGAGCCACGCCGCCGCTAGCCTGTAACTGTTGGTTATAAGAAGTGCCAACGGTGGCCCCCGCCAGCGAAGCATTGGAGATGTTCAGGTTCGAACTCACCCGCATGGAGAGCGGCTGGGTTGCCGTTACATTCTGGCTGTCGCGCACTTGCACCACAAAGTTGACCGGTAGCGGGGAGACCTGCGTTGGGATGCCGGTGATCTGGCCCGCGGAAGTGAGCGTCAGACCCTGAGGAAGACTGCCTTGCGGAACACTCCATGTGAAGGGACCCGTTCCACCCACGGCAGTGAGCGTCTGGCTGTAGGCAACGCCGACGGTGGCATCGGGTAGCGATTGGGTGGTGATCCCGAAGCTTGCCACCTGCAGCGTGAACTCCCGGGAGGCGGTCAGGCTGTTCGCGTCCCTGACCTGCGCGCGGAAGTTGTAGGAGCCGATCTGCGTCGCCGTGCCGCTGATCACCCCCGTCGCTGCACTCAAAGTCAATCCCGGCGGCAGGATGCCCACGGCGACGCTCCAGGAGTACGGCGTGCTGCCGCCGCTTGCCTGAAGCGTGGCGCTATAGGGTGAACTGGTGGAGGCGGCAGGCAGCGCGGCCGTCGAAATGGTCAGGTTCGAGGCGGTAACGGTGATCGAGAATGGTTTCGACGTCTGACCTCCGCCATCGTCATTCAGTTGGATCGTGAAATTTTGCGTACCGGCCGATGTGGGTGCGCCACCGATGGCACCGTTACTCAGCAGCGCCATACCCGCGGGCAGCGAGCCCAGCAGTTGAAAGTTGTATCCCGCGCCTGTTCCGCCGGTGGCTTGCAGGGGGTGTGTATAACTAACGCCGAGGGTGGCGTCAGGGAGGGGCGAACTGCTGGTAATGGTGAGAGGAACGGCAACCACCGAGATACGAAACAGCTTAGCCGCCGTCGTGTTGAGGGAATCCACCACTTGCACGGTGAAGTTGAACGTGCCGGCGGCGGTGGGAGTGCCGGTGATCTGGCCATTCTCGTTGAGCGCGATCCCGCCCGGCAGTGCGCCGCCGGCCAACGACCAGCGGTACTGTTGTCCGCTGCCGCCTGAGGCCGAAAGGCTGGCGGCGTAGAGCGTGTTTATCTGCGCCTGACCGAGTGGAGAAGGGGTGGTGATCGTGATTGGCGTTCCCGCGATCGTGATACTCAACGGCTTCGTCGCCGCGTTGCCGGTCGAGTCGGTAACCTGCACGGTAAAAGGGAAAGTCCCCGCGGTGCTGCTGGTGCCGCTGATGGTTCCCCCCGGCGACAGGCTCAAGCCAGTAGGCAGTGAGCCGGTGGCGGACCACACGTAGCCCGTCCCACTGCCCCCGGCTGCCGTCAGAGTCTGGCTATATCCGGTCCCGGCGACGCCGTTTGCAAGTGCCGTCGTCGTAATCGTAAGCCCGGAGGAGGCGACGTTGATCGCCAGCGCTTTCTCGGCAATTGCTCCCGCAGCGTCGCTGAGGCGGACCGTGAATGGGAAATTCCCGGCAGTGGTGAGCGAACCGCTGATGACGCCCGCCGAACTGATGCTCAGTTGCGGCGGTAGCGAGGCGGCGCTGATCGTCCAGGTGAACGGGGCGGTGCCGCCGGAGGCAAGGACACTCGCGCTGTACGTACTTCCAACCGTGCCGCCGGCGAGAGACGTGGTGGTGATCTGGGGTGCGGGATTGATGAGGATCGTGAATGGTTTGGAACTCGAGGTGTTGGTGGAGTCCGTAACCACCGCTGTAAATGACGTGCTGCCGGCCGTAGTTGGCGTACCGGAGATGGTGCCGGTGGCGGGCGCGATCGTGAGGTTAGGGGGAAGGGAACTGCCGGGTGCGGTCGTCCATGAATAGGACCCGCTGCCGCCTGTGGCAGTCAGCGTTTGACTGTATGGCGCGCCGGCGGTCCAGCCCGGGAGGCTGGCTGTGCTGATGGTGAGCGCCGGTCCGGCGGGATTGATGGTGAGCTGAAAGGTCCGGGTAGCCGTCGCGGCGGAATTGGAGGCATCGGTCACCTGGATCACGAACGTGACCGGCGAGGCAGCCGTGGTGGGTGTTCCCGAGAGGGTGCCGCCCGCTGAGAGCATCAGGCCAGGGGGGAGTGGATTACTGCCGGGCGCGAGGCTCCATGCAAATCCGCTCCCGGAACCTCCGCTTGCCGTAAAACCCTGTTGATAGGGCGCGTTGGCGGTGGCGTTCGGAAGTGGGCTGGTGTTGGAGATAGCCAGCGCGGGGTGGATGGTGAGTTGGAATGTTTTTGTGCTGGTGGTAGCGGCTGAGTCAGTGACCTGAAGGTTGAAAGAAGCCGGCGAGGCGGGATTGGTAGGAATTCCCGACAGGACTCCGCCGGAAAGGGCAAGCCCGCTCGGAAGGTTGCTGCCGGCGGCGATCGCGAAGGTATAGCCGCTACCCGATCCTCCTGTGGCTGCGAAGGTCTGCGTGTAGCCGGCATTGGCGATGGCGGAGGGGAGCGGAGACGGGGTCGTAATAGACAGAGGGGTGGGAGCCGGGTTAATGGTCAGACTTAAAGTCTTCTCGGTGCGGAATTGCGGATTGCTCCCGTCAAACAACGTGATGATTATGGAAGTGGTGCCGGCGGTTGTTGGGGTGCCACTGATCACGCCGCCGGTGCTGATCGTCAGGTTGGGCGGCAGATTCGCGGCGCTGTATGTGTAGGGCGTGATTCCACCGCTGCCGGCCAGGGACAAACTATACGGGACGCCCACCGTACCGGCTGGTAATCCCGAGGTGGATATGATCAGCTCGGGCAGGACCGTGAGATTGTACGTTTTATCGGTGGGCGGGCCACCTGTGTCGGAGGCACGAACCGTGATTCCGAACGGGCTGCCCGTAGTGCTTGTCGGAGTGCCGCTGAAGGCGCTCCCCGCGAAATTTATTCCTGGCGGAAGAGCCTGGTTAGGCGGGAACAGGCTCAGGGTTACCGTTCCCACGCCACCCGTTGCCGTAATGGCTTGGTTGTAGACCTTCCCGACCATCGCCGTGGGAAGCGTATCCGGAGTAATCGTAATTGCGGCAAACGCAGGCGCAGCGAGTGCCGCCCACAACCACGGCCAAAAGCCCCTACCGCGGCGGGCCAAACGTAGATCCGCCCGCGGAAATTGAGGTCCCCGCCGGAGTGGGGCTAGCGCTCGTCTTATTTCCACCGCGGGTGACACCCACGGCGACCGCTGCGCCAGCTCCTCCCACCAGGGCGAGGATAATCGCGGTCTTGCCTGCGTTACTCGAAGACTTCTGAGAAGCTGCATTGGTTTGGTTAATGATCGCGCGAGCAGTCTGGCCTTGATAGGATGCGACAACCCGGATCTGGAATTGTCCCACTACGTTGTTTGGCTTAAGGCCGCGGCCCGTGGCCAAGCCGTCCGCCGCCGTGGAAACGGTGAGCGTACTCCCGCTGGTGCCAAACATGCCGCTAGCTCCCAGCTCGGGGACGAGAAATGTCACTTGGGCTCCCGCGATAGGCCGATCCGTTGCATCGGTTACCTGTACGACGGGTTCTTTGGCGCGCAACGTCCGTATATTGTTGAGCGCACCCTCTCCTTCTTTAACGGTTACTTTAATTTCAGGGACGGCGCCCTGTTGCGCTTGAGCTACAGCCAGCGAGGGCTGCCAGGGAAGCGCCAGTAACAGTGCGGTCATCGCCACGTGCCTTCGCACCGGCAGTGACAGTATGTCGCTAAAAAACATATTCCTCCTGGCGCGTCGATGATGCGACTGCCGTAGGTACCGTAGGACGCGGAGTACGGGGGTTTCCAAGATTATACCCCAGTACTGCGATCAATACTCGCCTTTCAACAAAACCGGGTGCGCGTCTCGAAAGTGAAGATCAGCTGGTTTTCTTTTTTTAGGGGCAAATTACCTAGCGTATATGATACGCTAGGACAGGAGGCCCTTTCTGACAACAAAACCCACCTCTCTGGAATCGCTCCAACAGCGGCGTTCC
>DATLCW010000126.1:0-15089 GCA_035526195.1 Bryobacteraceae bacterium | reverse complement strand
CCGGCAAAGAGTTGATCGCCCGCGCCGTCCACCGCATGAGCCCCCGCAAGCAGCTTCCCTTTATCACCTTGAATTGCGCGGCCATTCCCACCGGCCTGCTCGAGAGTGAGCTCTTCGGCTACGAGCGCGGCGCCTTCACCGGAGCCTTGTCGCAAAAGCTCGGACGTTTCGAACTCGCCCATCGCGGGACTCTGTTTCTCGACGAGGTGGGCGACATTCCCCTCGACCTCCAGCCTAAACTGCTGCGCGCTCTGCAGGAAAAATCCTTTGAGCGGCTGGGCGGCACCAAGACGATCCCCATTGACGTCCGCCTCGTCGCCGCCACCAACCGTAATCTCACCCAGATGATGGGCGATAAGCTCTTTCGCAGCGATCTCTACTACCGGCTGAAGGTCTTCCCCATCATCACTCCCCCGCTGCGCGATCACCCCGAGGATATCCCTATCCTGGCCCGTCACTTCACCAAGAAGTACGCCGCTAAAATGAACCGCCAGATCGACAGGATTCCCTCCGACACCATGCGCGCTCTTGTGCTCTGGCACTGGCCGGGTAATGTACGCGAACTCGAGAACTTCATTGAACGTTCGGTCATTCTCTCGCGCGGACCCAACCTCCGCGCTCCGCTCGCCGAAATTCAAGCGGAAGCCTTGGACCCCTCCGGCAGCGCCACCCTCGAGCAAGTCGAGCGTGAGCACGTGATCCGCGTGTTTCGCGAAAGCGGCGGCGTCGTCACTACCGCCGCCACCCGCCTCGGGCTCCACCGCACCACTCTCAACGCCGTGATGCGTAAGCTCGGGATTTCCCGCAAGGATCTTTGATCGAGCCCTGACCGCGCAAAGTCAGTTGACCATGGGCGGTCACCTGCGGCGTGCCTGGCTGCTCCAAACCGGTCGCATTGCCGCCGTCCGCTGAATCGGCTCAACCAAAGCTCGCGTTGGCGCAAGCCGTGCCCCAAGGTCCTTGCGTATAACGAAGTTCGTGAGATTGCGGTTGCTGGCGGCGTCCAGGCGGACATCAATGGGATGGTCTTGCTACCCGCCAGCCGCTCAAAGGATTTTTCCTGCAGAGCGCGCAGCAGCTTTGGCTGCAGGTCGAGGGGAATGTCGCCGACCTCGTCGAGAAACAGAGTGCCGCGATGGGCGAGTTCGAAGCGTCCGAGGCTCCGGTGAAGGCGCCGCGCTCGTAGCCGAAGAGCTCACTCTCGAGCAGGCCGGGCGATCAACTCTTTGCCGGTGCCGGTTTCGCCGAGGATCAGGGCCGTTGCGCCGGTAGGGGCGACGGCTTCCACCTAACCGATAGTAGAGGTCGCTCTCGAAAGAGCTTAGCGCCCATCATCTGACGAAAGTCTTCCCCATCGCTCTATTTTAGCGAGCCGGGCACCCGTTCCCTAGTGCGGCAAATCACCGTGAGGCTTTCCGGCCATGATCTCCTCAAAGGTGTCTTTCACCTGCGCTGCCAGGAACGGGCCCACCCATTTGCTCACCGAGGGGGGCAGTTTGATGGTGGTGGATTTCGGCTCGCCCTTCTCCATCGTCACCAGTTCGCTTAAAGAGCGCCCTTCCTGGACGTAACGATTCACCGATTTGCGGAGTTGAATCATGAACTCGGTCTCGCCGGAGAGCACATCCGCTCCGCCGGGCGGCCCATGGCCGGGAAGCACGCGATTTACATTCAATTGCGATGCTTTGCCGATCACCGCCGGCCAATTGCTGATGTTCGCGTCGCCGGTGAAATTGTAAGGACCGTTGGTCACCGCGTCCCCGGTACAGAGAATCCCTTCCTTGGGCAAGAAGACAAAGCCATCCCCGCGCGTATGGGCCCAGCCGAAGTGATGGAATTCCACTTTGCGGGTTCCGTCGGTGAGGAGGAAGGGGGATTTATCGAAGGTTTGCTTGGGAGGCTCGGCGGTAGCGAGCTTCAGACTGCCTACGTCGGGCCGGGTTTTGGCGGCTTCCTGCCAGCGCTTGGGCTCATACCGTTTCATCTCCTGGGCGACGCCTACATAGGCCAGGGTGGTCGCGCCGTTTTTGGTCCAGATCGGATTCCCATATGCGTGGTCGCCGTGGTGGTGCGTGTCGAACACGTACTTCACCGGCTTCTTCGAGACTTTGCGGATATCGGCGAGCGCCGCCTGCGCGCCGCTGGGGAAGTTCGCATCCACCACGATCAGATAATCCTTCATCTCAATCACGATGTTGTTGCAGTGGCCCTTGCCCATCAGATCGCCTTCGCGAAACCACACCCCGGGCACAATCTGTTTCATGGTGTCAGGCTGGGCGCCGGACTGAATGACAATCAGTCCCAAGGTAAGCAACCCTGAAAACGCCGTAGCGTAAAGAGTCCGTTTGGTCATAAGTCAGTGCTTCAGATCTTACAGGGAAGGCGGAACGGGCGCAACTGGTAAACTGGGAAGTTTGGAGCAAGAACAATGGCATTGATCCGGCGCAGACGGTCCGTCGCAGTGAATGTAGGGGGAGTCATGGTGGGCGGTGAGCACCCCATCGTGGTGCAGTCCATGACGAATACGGATACGGCGGACGCGATGTCGACGGTGAATCAGACGATGGCGCTGGCGCGCGCGGGATCCGAACTCGTGCGCGTAACCGTCAATACGGAGGATGCCGCCCAAGCGGTGCCGCGGATTGTGGATACGCTCGATAAGTTCGGCGTGCGGGTTCCGGTGATTGGCGACTTTCATTACAACGGCCATCTTCTGCTCAAGAAGTATCCGGAATGCGCGCGGGCGCTTGCGAAATACCGGATCAATCCAGGGAACGTGAACATCGGCAAGAAGCACGACGACAATTTTCGTACGATGATCGAGGTTGCGCTGGCGTACGATAAGCCGGTGCGAATTGGCGTGAATTGGGGATCGCTCGATCAGGCGCTGCTGGCGAAAATCATGGACGAGAATGCGGCGCTGCCGGAACCTTTGGAGGCCCGGGAAGTGATGCTCAACGCCATTGTGGCAAGCGGCATTCTGTCGGCGCAGGCTGCGGAAAGCTACGGGATGAGCCGGGACCGGATCATCATCAGCGCCAAAGTGAGCACGGTGCAGGATCTGGTGGATGTGTACCGCAAGCTGGCGGCGCAGTGCGACCACGCGCTCCATCTGGGCCTTACGGAGGCGGGGATGGGCGCGAAAGGAATTGTCAGCACGACAGCCGCGCTCTCGATACTGCTGCAGGAAGGGATCGGGGACACAATCCGGGCATCGCTGACTCCCGCTCCGAACGGCGACCGTACGGAGGAAGTACTGGTCAGCCAGCAGGTGCTGCAGTCGCTCGGACTGCGCAGTTTTACACCGCAGGTTACCGCATGCCCGGGGTGCGGACGCACCACTAGTACGTTCTTTCAGGAATTGGCCGGGCAGATACAAGGCTATCTGCGGGAACAAATGCCGTTATGGAAAGCAAGGCATACCGGTGTGGAAGAAATGAAAGTAGCGGTGATGGGCTGCGTGGTAAATGGGCCGGGCGAATCGAAACATTCCGATATCGGCATCTCGCTACCGGGCACGTTCGAAGGACCGGTAGCCCCGGTTTACGTGGATGGCAAGCTATTCCGTACGCTGCGCGGGGACCACATTGTGGCGGAGTTTATCGAGATCCTGAACACTTACGTGGAGCGGAAATATGGCGTGGCCGAAACTGCGCAAGTCGCGGGAGACTGAGCGGCAGCCGGTGGAAGCGGCTCCTGCTCCGGTCGTTCCCCCGGCCAGGGCGGCGCGCGAGCAGCGTATGAAGAGACTGGCCCGCAAGCTGGATGAACTGCCGGCAAAGGATGAGTTGCGCATGCGGGAGGCGCGCGATCTTGAGGCGAAGCAGCACAAGGCGGGGGTGGAACTCTACGCGCTCTGCAGGCATCTGGTGGACTCGCTCAATGCCATTCTGCACAACCTGCAACTGGAGTTGACGCCCGAGCAATTTCATGCGGACATGCTGGATGGGGCCTCCGGTGTAATTTTTCAGATCAATGCCAGCGGGCGCATCGTGCAACTGGTGCTGCAGTCGAGAGAGACCGAGATTTCGAGCGAGCATTTCCGGATGCCGTACATCCTGCGGGGCGCGATCCGCTGGTTCAACCAGGAGTATCTCGAACGGCAGGAGATCCAGGAGCATCAATTCTTTTATTGCGTCGACAGGATCGGCGGGTCCTGGCGGTTCGTGGACTCCCGTTCGCGGAAGGTTGGCGCGCTGGATCAGGATTATCTGCTGGAGACACTGGAACAGCTCTTGTAAGCAGGCGCTTACACCTTTAGCTTGTGCAAGTAAGGGTAACTGGCTTTGAGAGCGTCCATATCCAACTCGACGAAATAGTTCTTCACCCCGCTGTTCTTGGCCGCGGTGAACAGTCTCTTCCAATCCACGGAACCGGCGCCGACGGCCACCAGCTTCTTCTCCGCCGGGGACCAGTCTTGCAGGTGCAGGGAAATGAAGCGGCCGGGATATTTTTCAAAGAATGTAACGGCCTCATGACCGAGGCTGATCACGGCCACCTGGAATTGCATCTTCACCAGCTTCGGATCGGTTTTGCTCATCAACTGGTCGTAAATCAGGGTACCGTCGAGCTGCTGGAACTCCGTGTTGTGATTGTGGAATCCAAGCTGGAGGCCGGCTTTGTGTGTTTGCTCGCCGATCTTGTTCATGTCCTCGGCTGCGCGCATCCAATCCGCCATGGTGGCGTCACGCCGCATGGATAAGGATGCGATGATCATCTGTTTCAGCCCAAGTTCCTTAGCGTAGGCCATCCGGTCGTCGAGGTTTTCTTTGAGCTCCCGGAACTGGTAGTGGCAGCTCTCGCAACCGAGCCCGGCGGCTTTGATCTTGCGGCGCATGTCGGAAGCCTTCATGCTCAGGAGCGAGCCATAGCCTGATTTCGCGTAGCCCGGCGGCGAACACATCTCGATGGTCTTGTAGCCGATGGCGGCGAGCTGCCGGAGCGTTCCCTCGAAATCCTTATCCAGCGCCTGCCTGACGGGATACGTCTGGCAGCCGATGGGAAGGCCGAGCGGATCGGCTGCAAGCTGAGCAGCGGCGGACAGGCTTACGGCGGTAGTGCTGACGAAATCTCTTCTGGAAAGTAGGTTCATCAAAGTCCAGCATACATCACGGTTACGGATATGGCGTTAGAGATATTTTGGATTGCCCGTGTCGTCGAGCACATGAAGCTCCCATTGATTAGCCGCGATGCCCGTATGCCAAACGATGCGGTCGAGCCACGGTCCGGCGTTCGTCCGGTTCACCTGGTCGCCTTTGCCCATGATGTTGCGAATTTGCCACGCTTCGCCGCCATCGCCGTAACATTTGGCATCATCGCCATCGCAGGCGGAGTGGGAAAGGCCGATCAGGTGTCCGAACTCGTGCGCGAGCACGTTGTTTTTGGTCATGATATGGCGTCCCTCGCGATCGAGAGTCTCCACCTCATTGACGTTCATCAAGGCATCCGTCCAGTGATAGGAATCCATGCGTAGAGACACCTCCCCTTCCTTGCGCTTAAAAGCTTTCACATTCAAGCTGGCGGGTGCGGCGGTAGGAAGATAGCGCACTTCCAGGGAGCAGTTCACGCCTTTGGTTTCGCGTTTCGGCCCACTGGCGGGCCAATCGAAGTAATGGTAGGAATCGGGCGGCCACAAACGGAAACGATTGCCCCAGAACTTCTCCGCCATCGTCTTGGCGTCCATTTTGAACTGGTTAAATGCCGCGTCGGGCCAGGGCACCACCGCGACCTGGCGGCCGGACACATCCATCAGCTGCGACCCGCCTTGGGGCTGCACAGCTTCGACGAAAATCTCCAGAATAATCCGCAACTCGAAGAAGCCGGTGCCTGTCTTTGACGGATCCAGAATCATGGACCCCCGTAGATTCGGCGTTCCCTGGATGGCCGGATTGTAGGGCCGGCCGGCGGCGGGAGGCGTAACCAGCGGCGTCTCGCCGATGGGAATGATCAGCACAAGTCCCGGAGGTATGGACTTTACGCTCTCCGGCCGGAGCACGGGCGTGAAACCGCCGCCGGATTTCTTCTTCTCCGCCTCGGCCAGCGCAACTCGAAAGTTGTCATTCTCTTTCATATCCCACAGCGTTTTGAACGGGACACGCGCCATCCGTGCGATGGATTCCGGTGTGTCGCCAGCCTTGGTGGTGTAGAGACGAAAGGATTTACTTTTGGGAATGTCCGACATTGAGCCTCCTTTAGGTTAATGCGAAATCGGGAACCCGAACCCATCACCAGCGTTTACATGGCGCGGATCCTGATTTGGCCGCGATGGCTCTCAATGCGTAGAACGGGTCCGCCGCCATTCACGGCGCCGCGAAACTTTTCCCCCGCCGTCCCGTCATGCGGGAAATCGCAGGGAACGAGAAGTCAAGGGTGGCATGCCTCGAAGCGGGAACCCCGTGGCATCGCGAGATCGCTGCTGCCCCGATGCGTCGTAATCCGGCTATTTACCTGGAATGAGAAGAACTGAACCTGGATCCCGCGCCGGTGGGTATCGAGAGTAAGCGGCCCGCCGAGACCCGTCACGCGGCCTGAAGCCGCAGTATGTCTGGACGCAATTTCCAACTCCGAGCGATGGTCGCAAATGGCGAGCCGGGCATTCTTCGGCATGCGGATGGTGTAATGGACCTCTGGGGTTGTACCGCAACACCAATGATTGTTCGGTGCATATTTGGTCTTAATGCGCAATGAGTCAGCAGTGGAGTCGATGATGACTCCGGTAGCATCGATCCGGCTGCGGTCCACCACCCAACTGGGTTCTGCCGTAATGCGCGCCGGGATATCCACCTCGGCGCGATCCCAGGTGGAAACCTGAATCTTCCCCTTATGATTCTCTACCCGCTCTACCCGCACCGATCCCTTGGGATTCAGGGCAACGGTTATATGGATGTCCCGTTAGTCCGCGGCAGTCAAGGGCGCGGATAGAGCGAATACCACGATGGCGGCGCGTATCATGTAAGGAGAGTACGTGGATTCGCATGGAAAGTTTCGTCCATTTTGTATAATTGTGGAGGTCTCAGGAGAGTCGCGATGCGGGGGTTGCTCAGTCTTGTTTTGCTGTTTGCCGGGAGCCTGAGCTTCGTTGGCGGCCAGGTACCTACCGCGGAAACGGCGGTCAAGGCAATCCTGGCGGGTAAATGCCTGGCTTGTCACGGCGCCACGCGGGCGTCGGAACTCGACTTGCGCGATCTCGAGGGCATGTTGAAGGGCGGGAAACGAGGGGCGGCGGTGACGCCGGGCAACGCCGAAGCCAGCCTGCTCTACAAAGTGGTGAAGGGCGACGGGGGCTTGCGGATGCCACCCGGGAAAGCGCCGCTGGAACCCGCCGAAGTCGCTCAGATTAGGGATTGGATCAACGCCGGCGCACGCTGGGAATCCAGCTCGTTAGGGACGGACGGGACGTCCTGGTGGTCTTTTCGAAGGCCAGTCCGGCCCCCGGTTCCCAGGGTGAAAGACGCATCGGCGGTGCGCAACCCCATCGATGCTTTTGTGCTGGCGAAGCTCGAACAAAAGGGATTGCGTCCGGCGGCGGCGGCGGATCGGCATTCGCTCGTGCGCCGCGCAACGTTTGACCTACATGGCCTACCCCCCAGTCCGGAGCAGGTGGAACAATTCGTTAATGATACTTCGAGCGATGCCTACCAGAAGCTGATTGAGCGGTTGCTGGAATCTCCGCGTTACGGCGAGCGTTGGGGGCGCTATTGGCTGGAGCTGGTCCGCTATGCCGACACATCCGGGTTTGAAACCGATCACTTCTTTGTCAACGCATGGCGCTATAGGGACTATGTGATCCAATCCTTCAACACGGATAAGCGGTATGACATTTTTGTGCAGGAGCAGATCGCGGCGGACGAGTTGTGGTCTACCAACATGGATCTGGAAGGGACATTGAAGCTGCCGAAAGAAAAAGCGGAGAACGTGAACCGGCGCATTGGCACCAGCCTGTTTACGATTGGTTCATTTCCCATCGAGTTCACCTATTACGGGGACCAGTATCGGGCGGAATGGCAGGCCGATGCCGTGGACACGGTGGGCGCCGCGTTTCTGGGACTTACGGTCGGATGCGCCCGCTGTCACGATCACAAATTCGATCCCATCAGCCAGCGGGATTACTACCGCATGACTGCTCTGTTTGCCGGCAGCGTGGAACGCGAGATTCCGTTGGTGAGCCTGTTCGATGTGCAAACCAACTCGCGCAATTTCCCGCTGCTCGCGCAAGCGGAGACGTTGAAGCGGATGTCGCGCGGCGGAGCACGGGGCGGGCGGCGGGCAGCGCAAGCGGCCGAAGGGGAGCCGGAAGCGGCGCGGCCGGCGCCGGGAGCCGCCGATCCGCAACGCGCTGCACTGTTGCAAAAGCTCGCCGAAGCCTATTTGCGCGCGCCGGAACGATATCCCACGGCGAACGTGCTGGCCCATGAAGAGGTGGTGCCGGACACGCACATTCTCGCGCGGGGCGATTTCAAGATGAAGGGTGAAAAGGTGGAGCCCGGTTTCCTTGGGGCTTTGAATTCTGGCCCGCCGATCCAGGAGCCGAAAGGCGTGCTGATCGTTCCGCAGCGCCGGAAGGCCCTCGCCTTGTGGCTCACGGCACCGGATCAGCCGCTGTTGGGCCGGGTGATGGTGAATCGAATCTGGCAAGGGCACTTTGGTGAGGGAATCGTGAGAACTCCGAATGACTTTGGACGCCAGGGGGAACAGCCTTCGCATCCGGAACTGCTCGACTGGTTGGCGGTCGAGTTCGCCAAACGCGGCTGGAGCATTAAGGAGATGCATCGTCTGATCATGCTTTCCAGCACCTATCAGTCTTCCAGTGTGGCGGACAAGGAGAGTTTTCAGGGAGATCCGGAGAATCTTTATTTAAGCCGCATGAACCGGCGCCGGCTGGATGCCGATGCCATTCGCGACACCATTTTGGCAGTTGCGGGCACGCTGAATCTGAAGATGGGCGGCGTGGGCGTGATTCCGCCGCTGACACGGGAGGAAATTCTGGCTGCGCGTATGCCTCAGTTGTGGCCTGCAAATCCCGATCCAGCGGAGCACACGCGCCGCAGCGTGTACTTGCAGATGAAGCGGTCACTGACTTTACCGATGCTGCAAATCTTCGATGCGCCGGATACGGCCACAAGTTGCGCCCGGCGCGAAAGATCCACCGTAGCGCCGCAGGCGCTGGCGTTGATGAACAGTGAGTTCACCACGGCCCAGGCGGAGCGGTTCGCCGGGCGCATCCGAAAGCACGCCGGTGAGAATCCGAAAGCGTCCGTCGAGGCGGGGTGGCGCATGGCCTTCGGGCGGCCACCCACCGCGGAAGAGCGCCAAACAGCCGTCGATTATCTTCAGCGAAATTCTTTACAGCGGCTGTGCCTGTTGCTGTTCAACATGAACGAGTTTATCTATGTCGATTGACGATTCGCGCCGGAGATTTCTTCAGACTTCGGGTCTTGGCATCGGCTGGCTGGCCGCATTGGACCTGTTCCATCGCTCGGCCAGCGCGGCCCCTGCAAATCCCTTGGCTCCCAAGACGCCTCCTCTGCGAGCCACCGCCAAGAGCGTGATTTCGCTGTTCATGCAGGGTGGACCGAGCCAGATGGACACGTTCGATCCGAAGCCGCTGCTGGCAAAGCTCCACGGCCAGCATCCGCCCGCGAGCTTCGGCGATGAGGACTTTCAGAACGGGAAACTTGCGAAGTTGATGATCCTCGGGTCGAAACGAACGTTCAAGAGGCACGGGCAGTCGGGCCTTGAAGTGTCCGATCTGTTTCCCGAGGTGGCTCAACGAGCCGACGACCTGGCGGTGATCCGCTCCTGCTTTCACGAAGGGTTTACGCATTCCCAAGCGCAGTTCCTGATCAACAACGGCCATACGCGTATCGGCCGGCCGAGCCTGGGGTCGTGGATCCTTTATGGGCTCGGGTCAGAGAACGAAAATCTACCGGGTTTTGTGGTGCTGCTGGAAGGGGGCGTACGGTCCGGGCCGGCGGTGTATGGCCAGGGTTTCCTCCCGGCCGCGTACCAGGGTACGTCGTTCCGTCCGGGGCGGAGTCCGATTTTGAATTTGAGCCGGCCGGCGGGCATGGAGGCGGCCGAGCAGCGCGATCTTCTCGATACGCTGCGCACGCTGAATGAGCGCCACCTCGATTCACGGAATCGCGATTCCGAGTTGGAGGCGCGTATGGAGTCTTACGAACTTGCATTTCGAATGCAGATGGCGGCCCCGGAAGCGACCGATGTGAGCAGCGAACCCGAGGCCACAAAAAGGTTGTATGGCCTGGACAATCCGGTGAGTGCGGATTTCGGGGGGCGCTGTTTGCTGGCGCGGCGTCTGGTGGAGCGCGGGGTGCGCTTCGTCCAGGTATGGTCGGGCAATGGAATGAATGCTACCGACTGGGATGGGCATATCGGCTGCGATCGCAATCATCAGGACCGGGCCGCGCAAACGGATAAAGCCGTGGGAGGTTTGCTGGCAGATCTGAAGTCGCGGGGATTGCTGGACTCGACTTTGGTGATCTGGGGCGGAGAGTTCGGGCGCACTCCTACCTCAGATGGCGGTCCCAGCGGAGCGGAGGGCCGCGACCATAACCCTTACGGGTTTACGATCTGGATGGCCGGAGGCGGCGTGAAGGGCGGCAAGGCAATCGGGTCAACCGACGAGCTTGGGCTGCGTGCCGTGGGAGATTCGGTGCATTTAAACGACCTGCACGCGACCATTCTCGGGTTGCTGGGGCTCGATCATATCAAGCTGACTTATCCGTATCTGGGGCGCAATTTCCGGTTGACGGATGTGGGCGGCAAGACAGACCTGCTGGAGAAATTGCGACAGGCTTAAAGGGAGACACGAATCAATATCTGGATATTTCCGGCTTCGTCTCGCGAAGGATTTCGAGAATGGCGCTTCTGTCAACGGACGTGAGCTTCGCGTATTTTTTGTCGCACGGCTGTCCTTTCAGCACATGGATCAGCCGGCGATAGACACGCTCCCGCGCTTCGGGCGGCAAGCTGTCGAACTGTTCCGAGTAGATCATGTAACTGAGCGCATAACGAAACAGGCGGCGTTTCAGATCAAAGTCGCGCAGCGAGCGGCCCTGGCTGTCGCGCGGACCCTGGCGTGGGAAAGTCTTGGCGAATCCGTTGGCTCCGGCGATCGGTTCAGTAAGTGGCGTTTCCTCGACAAATAGCATGTACGCAACCATCTCCTCGACGGCCGAATCAATGCGGCGGTTGGTGGATTCGCTCATGGTTGCGTCAGGCTGCTGGAAAGCTTTATTGATGCCCCTCTGATAGTGCAGGGCCATGCGGGTCTCATAACCCACGCGGGTGATGAGGTTGGTCATGTGGGTTTGATGCTCCAGCGTCATCAAAGCCACGATGTCGCTATGAGGAGTGAGGTAGGCTCCGGTATCGAACCGGCGGCTTAGATCGGTGAGGTTTTGCGTACCCTCCCGTTCGAGTTGGCCGGGCATCTCTTTGTCACGCACCACGGCGTTCCCCATGTGCGTCTGCGCGCCGTGCGTGCCGGTCACATACCAGCCGCCCCAACGCTCTTTGAGCGGGCTGCGGTGATCGCTGACGAAGGTCCCGGCATGGAATACGGGCATGCCGCTCGATTCGGGAAATACCGATCGCACCACCAGCCCCGGCACGCCCAACGTGCCGCCGGACTGATGACATTGCAGGCACGTATCGCGCCGCTCAAAGCGCGGCTTCTCCATCTGTTCCTGATCGAGGGTATAGAACACGACGCCTTGTTTCGGATCCACCGCGGCCAATTCCAGTACATCCCCGCCGCGAACGATGCCGACGGACGTTTGGTCATTGAAGTACAGGGCGCGCGGAGTGCGGGGGGAGATGCGTGGCGCCTGAAAGCTGGTCTTGGAAAAGACGAGCACTTGGGAGTCGGTGTGGATGTCCATCGCCTTCAGCACCGAACGTAGATAGCCGAAGCCGTTATTCTCGAATTGCAGCTTCACGTCGCCGCGTGCGACCCGGCCGGCAAGCTTGGCCACGGGATCAGTCACCGGCAGCTTGCTGTACTGAATGGCTTCGTGGTCGAGTGGGACGGTGTAGGAACCGCTGAGCTCCGCCAGGGCGGCGGCAGTTCCGAGCGATAGCACGACAAGAAAGTTCTTAGGCATGGACCTGTACCAGACCTTCACAGAGGGGTTGATAAGGGGCGGGTTCCTG
The DNA here is from genome assembly GCA_035526195.1 of Bryobacteraceae bacterium. Taxonomy (GTDB): domain Bacteria; phylum Acidobacteriota; class Terriglobia; order Bryobacterales; family Bryobacteraceae; genus CADEFT01. The sequence continues at coordinate 2,915 of DATLCW010000126.1, read as the reverse complement.
AAGCATTTCCGCCAGCGTGGTGGTGCCGAAGGTGTGCTCGATCGATTGCAGGGCGGCGTCCAGCTTGCGGTGCAGCGCGCAAAGATGGGTCCCGTGGGATTTGATGCCAAGCGGGCAGAACCTGATGCGGCGAATGGGGTCGACAGCGTTGATGATCTGGAGGATGGTGACTTCACTGGCGTTGCGGGCGAGGGTGAAGCCGCCATGTTTTCCCCGTTGGGCGGCGACCAAATCCGAACGGTTGAGGGACTGCAGCACCTTAAAGAGGTAGTCGACGGGGACCTGGGAGACGGAGGCGATGGAATGGGCGGTTTGGGGGGACTGAGGGTGGTTGGCGAGGACGACCATGGCGCGGAGGGCGTACTCGACGGTTTGGGAGAACATTTAAGGCCAGCATAGCAGACATCTGGACAGACATATCTACTTTTAAAAATCGTTATGATAACCGTGGATGGCGCTTGAGGACTACGTCAGGAAGCGACACTTTGCAAAGACACCCGAACCGGTGGGCGAACGCCCCAACACTCCATCGGAGACCTGGCGCGGGGAGTTCTGTGTGCAGCGCCATCGCGCCCGGCGCCTGCATTACGACTTGCGCCTGGCGGTCAGCGGCGTATTAGAGTCGTGGGCGGTTCCCGAGGGGCCGTCGCTGGATCCGAATGAAAAGCGGCTGGCGGTTCACGTGGAAGCTCATCCTATAGAGTATGCGAGCTTTGAAGGCGTCATTCCCGCGGGCAACTATGGCGCGGGCAGTATGATGCTCTGGGATCACGGCCATTACGAGGTGATCGGAGAGCCATCCGCGGAAGGCCAGATCGAGCGAGGAGACTTCAAATTCCGGCTCCACGGCAAGAAACTGCAGGGGGATTTCGTCCTGGTGCGGACGAAGCAGAACAAAGGAAAAGACTGGCTCCTGATCAAGAAGCGCGATGATCATGTGGTGGAGAAGTGGAACATCGATCTCCACCCACAGAGCGTGAAGACAGGGAGAACACAGGAGGAAATCGCAGCCGGCGTCGAGACGGGCATGGAGAGCATCCGGGGGGCGGTGAAAGCCCGTATGCCTGCTACGCTTTCTCCGATGATGGCCTTCGCCGCCGCGGTCCCCCCTTCCGACCCGGGCTGGTCGTTTGAAGTGAAGTGGGACGGGGTGCGGGCGCTCTGCTTTCTGCGGGATGGTTCGCTGCGAATGATCTCGCGCAATGGAAATGCGATGGACCGGCAGTATCCTGAGTTGAACATTCTGCCCGAATGCGTGCGCGCGGAAACAGCCATTCTCGATGCCGAGATTGTAGCTTTGGATGAGCGGGGGCTGCCCAGTTTCGGTGTTCTGCAACGCAGAATGCACGTTACCGACGCCGGCAGCGCGGCCACGCTTTCCCGCTCCCTCCCGGTCGTGATCTATGTCTTCGATCTCCTCTATCTCGATGGCTGGGACCTGCGTCGGGCGGCACTGGAGGACCGCAGGCGTCTGCTGGCAAGCGTGCTCTCGGTGAACGATCGTATTCGGCTTTCAGACCACTTCCTCGACCAGGGGCAGGAGTTGTTTCAGGCTGCGCGGCAATCGGGATTGGAGGGCATTATCGCCAAACGGCTGGGATCGCCTTATGAATCGAAGCGCAGCGCCAACTGGCTGAAGATCAAAGTGGTGCAGCATCAGGAGTTCGTGATCTGCGGCTACACCACGGGCGACCGCGATTACTTCAGTTCGCTGATTCTCGGCCTGTATGAGGGCGAAGCGCTGATTTATGTGGGAAACGTGGGAACGGGATTCGATCAGCCGGCCCTCGAAATGCTGTATGCCAAGCTGAAGCCGCTGGTCACCCGGCAACTTCCATTCCGGTCAAAGCCCGAAATGCTGCATCCACCGATATGGACTAAACCGGAGCTTGTTTGTGACGTGAAGTTCTCTTCATGGACCCATGAGAAACGCTTGCGGGCGCCCGTTTATGTGGGACTTCGCAATGACATTCCTCCGAAGGAGTGCGTGTTTGAAGGAGCCGAGACGAGCCCGGCGAAGCACGTTCTGCCGGGGCCGCTGCTTACAGACAATCGGACGAAGGCAATTCTCGATGTGGAGGGGCGCCGGCTCACGTTCACGAATCTAAACAAGCCCTTCTATCCGCGGCAAGGATATGTAAAGCGCGATCTCATCAATTACTATCATCAGGTGGCGGATCTGATCCTGCCTTATCTTCGGGACCGTCCGCTGTCACTGCGGCGGTATCCCGATGGCATTGAGGGCGAATCCTTCTTTCAGAAAGATGCGGCGGAGCACTTTCCGGAGTGGCTGCGGATTGAGCCCGTTTATTCCTCGCACAACGATGCGCCGATCCATTACGTGGTCGCCGACGACCTCCCTTCCCTTCTGTACCTGGTGAACCTGGGGTGTATCGATCAGAACCCGTGGATGAGCCGCCTTGCAAGCCTGGAGAATCCGGATTTCATGCTGCTCGATCTCGATCCACAGGAGTGCGGATACGACAAGATCATCGAGGCGGCGCAGCTGGTGCGGCAAAAACTGGACGTGCTGGGGTTGGCAGGGTATCCGAAGACCACCGGCGGCGACGGAATGCATATCTACGTTCCGCTGGAACCGGTCTACACCTACGATCAGGTGCGAGCTTTTGCGGAAGTGATTTCACGGATCCTGGCGATGGAAAGGCCGGAGTTGTTTACGACGGCGCGGGCGGTTTCGAAGCGGGAGAAAAACAGAGTGTACTTCGACTGGATGCAGATCGCGAGCTCGAAGACGATCTCGGCCCCCTATGTTCTGCGGGCCTACGCGGGTGCTCCCGTGGCCACGCCGCTGGATTGGCGGGAGGTGCGGCCGGGCTTGACGCCGCAGCAATTTCACATCCGCAATGTGCTGGAGCGCTTTTCCCGGGTGGGTGATCTGTTTTCCGGTGTCCTCG
>DATLCW010000257.1:0-6675 GCA_035526195.1 Bryobacteraceae bacterium | reverse complement strand
GGCTGCCAAAGTCTGGAACGATGTCGAAAGTTCCGACCTGCGGCTTGCCTTTGGCGGCATCACGGCCGCGGGTACCGGGCCGACCTTCACCGGCCAGACCGCTTCCTCCGTTCCCAACGGGCCTGGCATCGACATCGTTTTCACCGATGAGATCGCTCCCGGCATCATCGCCCAGGGCGGCACCAGTTCCCTCGGCAGCCTCACCAATTCGGCCGCCGGTCCCTTTGTCCCCGTAAACCGCTCCGTAGTCATGCTGAACCGCAATCTGTCGGAGCAGCCGAGTTTTAGCGAAAGCTTTTTTCTCACCCTGGTTCACGAACTGGGCCATGCCCTCGGGTTGCAGCACACACTGACTTCCAGCGTCATGTCCACCGAGCGCACCCGCGCGGCCACAAAGGCAAAGCCGCTCAGTGCCGATGACATCGCCGGCGTCTCCCTGCTCTATCCCACCCGTAATTTTCTCGCGCAGACGGGTTCTGTGACCGGACGCGTAACGCTCGGCGGCTCCGCTGTGAGTCTCGCATCGGTGGTCGCCATTCCCGTCGCCGGATCCGCGGTCAGCACTCTCACCAATCCTGATGGCAGCTATCGCATCGACGGCATCCCCCCCGGTCCATATCTTGTCTATGTCCACCCGCTGCCGCCGGCCGCCCAGGGAGTGGAAGTCACTCCCGCGAATATCGTCGCCCCGCTCGGTCCCGATGGCCGCCCTTTTGAGTTCAGCGTCGCCTTCGATACCGTTTTCTATCCCGGTACGAAGGAGCCTTCGCAGGCCGCCACCGTCAATGTCGCCGCCGGCGGATCCGTGGACAGCATCAATTTTTCGGTGCAGCGCCGCACCGCCAGTTCTATCAGCTCCGTGCAGTCCTATGGATTCATCGGACAAGTGACGATTAAGCCCCCGGTGATCAACCGCAACGAGGGCATCGGAAGAGTGGTGTTCGCAGGGCAAGGTCTGCTCACGAACACCAATTCCCTCGTTGCGGGACTCTCGGCACGCCCGTTGAGTAGCGCCGTCGCTCCGGCGTCCGCTTTGCGTCCCTATCCGTTCGCCAACGGCTATGTCGAGCTGAATTTGAGCGTCAACGCCGCTACTCACGAGGGAGCACACCATTTGCTCCTCTCCGCCGGCGGAGACATTTATATTCTGCCGTCGGCCTTTCAAGTTTCCCTAAGGGCCCCGCCTTCTATAGCCACGCTGAGCAATACGCTGGATGCAGCCGGCGCGCGCGCGGTGGCCATCGCCGGATCCGGTTTCGACCGCGAGACACGCTATCTTTTTGACGGCCATCCCGCCGCTGTCCGCTCCTTTGACGAATTTGCCAGCCGCGTGATTGTCACTCCGCCGCCGGCGCTGCCCGGACATCGTGCCGCCGTCGTGGCGCTGAATTCCGATGGCCAAAGTTCGCTCTTCGTCCAAGGCAACAATGTTCCGGCCTACGCCTATGATCCGGCCGAAGCGCCGGGATTTACGATTACGCCCTCCACCCTTCCCGCCGCCTCTGAGGCTATGGTTGAAATCACCGGCACCGGCCTCAATCTTATCGATGGCCTGGCCCGCCTCGGCTTCGGCTCGAGCGATATCGCCGTGCGCCGCGTCTGGGTCACCGGACCGAACCGCCTCCTGGCCAATATCGGCATCTCCAACTCCGCCACCCCGGGCGCCGCCACGGTCACAGTCTCTAACGGCGTCGAAACAGTGACGCTTCCCTCGGCGTTCAGCATTCAACCCGCGAACCTGCGCCAACTGGTCGTCTTTCCAGCGATTGGCCCGTCTCAGTTAACTCCGGGATCTGTAACGGCGTTGCTAGTGGGGAATCTGCCCGCCGGTATCACGCCGGCCGGCCTAACGCTTACGTTGAATGATCAGCCGGTCGTCATCTCGGGCGTTTCCTCAACCCAGCTAACCTTCCAGATTCCCCAAAGTCTGGCCTCCGGACCCGCCGTATTAAGGCTCCGCACCGCGACCGAAGCCGCCCAGCCGGTCGTGCTGAACATCGAACCGCCGCCGCCGGCGATCGTCAATGTGCAGCATGGAGGCTTCCTGGCCGATGCCACCCGTCCCGTAACCCGGGGCGATGCAATCACTCTGGTCGCGGCCGGACTGCAGTTTGACGCCTTCACAGGCAATGTGAACGCGGGCGGCATCACGGTCACGGTGGCAGGCGTCGAACATGTTCCGCAACAAGTGATTGCCTCCGCTCAACGTGGATTGTTCGAGGTGACGTTCTCGCTCGGAGCCGCGGTTCCCTCCGGCACTTTGCCGCTGGCGGTCACGCAGGAAGGCCGCACTTCCAATCCGGTCGCTTTGTCCGTCCGCTAGACCGGGTCGCCCCACGACAATTTTCTCGCCCTGCGAAAACTTTCCTTGTGCCGCTTTTGGATCGCTTCGGACGCGATCCTGTCTCCGCGGCATACCACCAACTCGATTAAGCCTGGATAATGGATAGGCCGCCTGATCAGCCGTGCCCCCACGCGCCCGCAATCCGCCCTGCTCACCGCCACATACGAAAATTTTTCATCTTCGTAGCTCAATGTCGCGTGCTTCATGCGGCGGTGCAGCGCGCTCCGCTCGACCCTCTGCCCAAAGTGGCACCAGTCGCCCGGCGGGATCGGACAAACGCCCTCTCCGGGACAGGGAGCCAGCATGTGCGCGCCCTTGCTCAACAACTTATCGCGCGCCTCGCGTATCAACCGGAACCCCGCGGGCGAGCCCGGTTCGATCAGCACCAGCGCCGTTCGGGCGGTCTGCCAGGCACGCTCCAGCACTCCTATTCCTAACTCTCCCAACGAGTAGCTGGCAATCACGAGATCCGCCTCGGGAAGCGGCTCACACTGCCGGAGATCCCTCGCAATCCACTTTCCAGCGGGCACGAACTCCATCCCCGCCTGCCGGAAAGCATCGTCGGCTTCCACCAGCGTCAACGTTTTCAAACCCTCAAATATTTGCAGAGCGGCTACCATCGCTGCTCCCGCCCCCGCCCCCAGATCCAAAATGCTTCTCACCTCGATTCTCCCGGCAATCTCTCGCAACACGTGAAACACCGCCGCATACGTCGCCGGCATTCGCGTCACCAGGTAGGCTGCTACCCGATCTTCGGCAGCAAGCTTTACATCCGCGGTCTTCTGCCCGGAGCGGTAGCTGTCTGACAGCGCTGCGGACGCTCGTTCCAACCGCGAATAAGGAATCGCGGCCGCGTAACGATCAATGAGGCGCTGCACGAACTCCGGAGGGTGCATACTTTCCTATGATGACTGTATGGCATTTCTCAACGATCTGGAAACCACCCTCGCCGCCGGCGGGCTAACCCGCGCCTTGGAGTTGACGATCCGGGAATTGCACGCCGAAAGCGGCACCATCCATCGGATGGAAGCTGACGGAGTCCTGCATCTCAAGGCCTCCAGCGGCATTCCGGAATCCGTGCTCGACATCGTACGCCTCGTCCCGGTGGGAAAAGGCATGGCCGGCCTGGCGGTAGAGCGAAAAGAGCCCGTCAGCATCTGTAACCTCCAAGCCAGCACCGGCGGAGATGCGCGGCCCGGCGCTAAAAAAACCGGCATGGAAGGTGCAATCGTAGTGCCCATGATGGCAGGCGATCAAGCTGTGGGAGCGCTCGGAATCGCCAATCGCACCGAACGTACCTTCACCCCGGAAGAGATAGCGCTATTAATGGACATCGGCCGCCGCCTCGCCTGATGTTGTGGCCCCGGCACTCCTGCCTCCGCCCGGGCTGCTACTCTGATCTCAGCGCGGTATACGGATCGATCCTTGCCGCCTTCACAGCCGCCATCAAAATCACTCCCATCCCGCAAACGAGCCATCCGGCGCTCAGGCCCGCATGGACAATCGGATCGAGTGGTTTCACCTTCACCAACAGACTCGCAATTCCCTTGCTGCCGGCGATCGCCAGCGCCTCGCCCAGCACCGCTCCCGCGATCAGCAACGGAAGTGCGTCCCGAACAACGACCCCTGCCAAACCCAAACCCCGCGCCCCTAATGCCATCCGGATTCCCAACTCACGCTGACGACTTGCCACATAGAACAAGGCGATGGAAAGAAGTCCCGCCAGCGAAGTGAGGCACGATAGTCCCGCGAACAGGCCGAGAATGGCCGCATACAACCGCTGGTTCGCCAGCCGTTCGGAAAGATAATCCGACATCGGCCGTACGTCAAACACCGTCACCCCCCGGCCCTCGGCTCGAATGGCTGCGGCTACCTGGTCCACCGCATCCACCGGGCGGCCTGGAACCCTCACCATCAGGCTGAGGAACGTCGGACCGCCCTGTTCCAGCGCCGTGGTAAGTTCCGGACCCGCGTCGAACGCCGGTCCATAGGTTGCCTGCCTCCGGTACACTCCCACGATTCGCCAGGCCTTTTGACGCGCTCGTTCTTCACGCAACAGCGTGCCCACGATTTCCGCCGGCATCCGTCCAGCCGCCCGTGCGAACTGCTCATTTACCATCGCCACCGGCTCCGAATCCTCACGATCCTCCCGGCCAAAATCGCGTCCCGCCATCATCGTTCCACCCACTGTCGAAAGGAAGTTCGCACTCACCATGCGCGGCGCCGCCCTAATCCTGGTTCCATCCTCAAAATGGAAACCAACCGTGCCGGGCGCATCGAGACGCATCGGCAGCGAAGAGATTGCCGCCGCGCTGGTGCCCGGAATGGTATGGATTCTCTCCTGCCACCGCTCCACTAACCCGCGCCGTTCGTTCACGGTCCGGTAGGGCGAACCTTTGAAGGACACCGTAGCAGCCACCAACCGCTCGGGATCGAATCCCAAATCCAACCGCATCAAACCCAACAAACTCTTTCCCTGCAGCCCTGCCCAGACCAGCAGCGTGACGCTCAGCCCGATCTGACCCGCCAGCAGCCAGCGACGGAACCGCAATGGCGCGCTCACCGTACTCATCCAGGAATCGTACGGCAGCGCCCTGTAACGCATCGTTGCATTCCATCCCGCAGCCCACCCGGTGATGGCCCCGCAACAGAGGGCCGTGAGAATGCCAGCCCCCAGAACGGTCGCATCCACAGGGATTTCCCCGATGCCGGCCGGCAGGACCGCCGTCGGGATCAGTTTCACCAGCGCGTACGTCGCCCACGTTCCCAAAGCCCCCCCGCACAGCGCGAACAAGACTCCTTCCAACAGCGACTGCCTGCGGATGCGGCTGCCATTCGCGCCTAAAGCAAAACGGATTGCCAGATCCTTGCGCCGCGCCGCGTTCCGCGCGGCCAGCAGTCCGGTGGCGCTGGCACAACCAAGCGCCAGCAGGAGCGCCGCCGCCAGACTAAGAAACGTCACCGGCCGGCGGATAGACGCAGTAAGCGCGCGCTGGAGAGGGATGGCCGCCTTGGGAAAGCGCAGTGCCTCCTGTCCAACCAGGATCACGCTCAATGCCATCGCCGCCTCCGCACCCCGCGCATACGGCACGCCCTTCTTCAATCGTGCCGTTACGAAAGTCATCACCGCCTGCTGCTCTTCGGCCATTTGGAAGAACATTCGTGGATTGCAGTGCGTCCATACCTGCGTCTTATCGGGAAAACGGAATCCCGGCCGCATCACTCCGCTCACCCGCAGTTCCTGTCCGTTCAAGCGGATCGATTTACCCACGATCGCCGGATCGCCTCCGAAGTGCGTCTGCCACACGCCGTGGCTGATTACCGCATAGTTTTCGTCTTCCCGTTCGAAAAACGATCCCAATAGAACCGACTGGCCGAAGACGTTAAAAAAAGACGTGGAAACGTCCGCCGCCTCCACCCGCAGCGGCGCGGTTGCTCCATCCAGGTTCGCCTGCCAAGGACTGTAATACGCAATGTCGTGGAACACGCTCTGCGTCTTCATCCAATCGCGCACCAAGCCCGGCTGTTCATGAGCGGCCACGGTTGGAAATTTATCAAGATTCACCAGCCGGCCGGGATCCGCATACGGCAGGGAACGTAGCAGCAGAGCGTAGGTCACGCTGAACATGGCGGACGCCAGGGCAATCGATGCCGCGAAGCTGCCAATTAACCCTACGGCTAGCCCCTTCCTGCTGCGCACCAGCCGTAGCCATCCGCGGAAGTCGGCGGCGAATAGCTCCCCGTGCAGGCGAAGTGCGGTTTCCACCAGGTCGGGAACCAGCCGCAACCAGATCGAGAAGCCGCCAAACACGCCCCGGCGCTGCGAATATTCTTCACGGATCAGCAAGTGCATTTCCCGCCAGTATTCCTGCCGGAACGATGCGGGCAGCAATAAAGTCATCCCTCGCAACAGAAAAAGGTGCACTCGGGGCATCACGCCTCCTCTTTGCCCAACCCCGGAAACCGCCGCGCCCGCTTCAACAGAATTGTCAGCCGCGCCATCTCCGCCCTCGCCACTTGCCGGCCGAATGCGGTCAACCGGTAGTAACGCCGCCGCTCGTCGTCCAAATGCGGATCGGGCCGTTCCTCCGCCTCGTCGATCAGGCCCTCCGCCAGGAGCCCTTTGATCGCGTGATACAGGCTGCCGGCTCCAGGCCTCAACGTCCCCTCCGATGTCTCCTCCGCACTCTTCCGGATGGCATAGCCATGACGTTCCCCTTCACTGAGCGCCAGCAGAATATGAAACGGCAAAGGCGCCAGCGGCAACAACTCCTGCGGATCTCTGGGGGAACGGGCCATGTGGCATGTTAGTAAAGTTTTGTACTACTTGT
>DATLCW010000235.1:0-3597 GCA_035526195.1 Bryobacteraceae bacterium | reverse complement strand
GTCCCGCCAAGATCCACATGATCGTCCATCCGCATCCTGGGCTGCCCCACATACAAAACTACCTGACGCACCCGGCGCCGGTACTTCTGGCCCAGCAGGAGACAATAGATCCCCATGCGGTACGGCATATCCCTGTCGTTGCCGCTCTGAAACTCGACGTGCAGAATAGTTCCATCCGCCAGCGACCACACGAGGTCCGCCCGCCGCTCCTCCACTCGGGCCAGCTCGACGTTCAGAACTTCCCGCACCGCTACACCGCCCGCCAACTGGTCCAACAAGCTGGGATGATCCCGCTGAAACAGGTCCTTCACCACCAGGTCGTACTTGCTCCCGTCTTTCATCGGTGCCCGTAACCTTGTGCAGCTTCCCGTTGCGCACGGAGCAGCAACAGGATCGGGCGGGCGCTGACGAGGGCTCCCGCCAGGCAGCGTAACTGCTCAACCTTCCCTGCCGCCGTTGCCGCCACCGACGAAATCTCCAGTGCTCTTATCCGTGTTCCACATCTGCACGGTGCGTCCTGCCTTCAACTTTTCAATGCCCACGCCAGCACCGCCCCGCCGGCCAGAATCCGGTAAATCGCAAACGGTACAAATCCATGGGCGCGGACCCAGTTCATGAACCACGCCACCACTCCCCATGCCACCACAAAAGACACTCCCGATCCGATGGCAAGCACCGCCAGACCATGTCCGTCCAATCGGAGCGCCCCACTCGAACCGCTCTCCTCCGGATGCCGGATGAATCGCAGCAAGTCGTACCCCGTGGCTGCGGCCATCGTGGGAATGGAGAGCAGGAACGAGAATTCCAACGCGGCCGTCCGCGAGAGTCCGACAATCTCCCCGGAACTGATCGTAGCCATTGACCGTGAGGTTCCCGGAAAAAGAGCCGCCAGTGTCTGCACCAGGCCGATCGATATTGCCTGACCCGGCCGGATATCCTCGACGCCTCCGGTTTTGTTGCGCGTGCCGTACAATCCATCCACTATCCACATCACCACGCCGCCGATCACCAACGCACTCCCCATCAGCGTAATGCTCTCGAGATTCTTGCCGATCACTTTCTTCAAGAGAAACGCCGGAATCGCCGTACAGAGAAACGCCAGCGCCACCAGGAAGAGAGGATGCGTCAGCGCCGTGCGGTCTCCACGCCGGCCGTGCGGAAACGTCGCCAGGAACTCGAGGATGCGGCGGCGAAAGTAGATTGGCAGGCACAGGATGGCGCCCAGTTGGATCACGATCGTGAACATCTTCCAATAGCCGTTTGAAAGTTCCACTCCGAGCAGCGCCTCACAGATGCGCAGGTGCGCGGTGGAACTGACCGGTAGAAATTCCGTGAGTCCTTCAATGACTCCGAGCACAAAAGCGAGCCAGTAATCGTTCATTGCAACAGATCGTCATGGTAGCGCGGCGCCGCCGGCCCCCGCTACTCCCGGCGCTGCCGCTAAACCGCTCCCATACGTGTCATAATAAACATCCCGCACAGGAGGCTTTATGACCGAGATTCCACGTTTAGCACTCCCGGTTATCGTTATTCTTGTCCTGCTGTCGATCTTCATTGCCGCAGCTCTCTTCAGCCGGAATTACCTGAAAGTTCCCCCCAACCTTGTAGCCGTTCTCAGCGGACGCAAGCGCAAACTTGCCGATGGACGCCTGGTCGGCTACCGCATGGTTCGCGGCGGCGCCGCGCTGCGCATCCCGCTGCTCGAGAAAGTTGACTACCTGTCGCTCAATGTCATCACCATTCCGCTCGAAATAAAGCGCGCGTATACGATCCAGGGTGTGCCCGTCTCGGTTAAGGCTGTCGCCAACGTCAAAATCCGATCCGACGAAACCTACCTTCACGCGGCCGCGGAACGCTTCCTCGGTATGTCGCATGACGATATCCAAAAAGTAATTTTTCAGACCCTCGAAGGCCACCTGCGCTCGATCCTCGGCACCCTCACCGTCGAGGAGGTGAACTCGGACCGCAATTCCTTCGCCCAGAAGCTCACCTCCGAAGCGGGCAACGATCTGGAGAAAATGGGCATCGGCGTCGACGTGTTGACGATTCAGGAAGTATCGGACGAAGAGGATTACCTCAATGCTCTCGGCAAACGCCGCACCGCCGAAGTGAAGGGCGCAGCCATCGCCGGCGAAGCCGAAGCCACCAAGGTCGCGAAGATGCGTTCCGCCGATGCCCTCCGCGAAGGCGAAACCGCCAAGCTGAAAGCGGAAGCCGAAATCGCCCAGGCGCAGAGGGATTTCTCCATTCGCCAAGCGCAGTATCAGGCCGAAACCGAGACCGAGCGAGCCCGCGCCGCTCAGGCCGGTCCGCTTGCCCAGGCCCGCGCCCGTCAGGCTGTCGTTGCCGAAGAGGTCAAAGTGGAACGCCAGCGCACGCAGGAACTCATCTCCGTGCAGGAACAGGAAGTGATGCGCCGCGAGAAGGAGCTCGAAGCCACCGTCCTGAAGCCCGCCGAAGCCGAGCGCCAAGCCACGGTTGTGCGCGCCCAGGCAACCAAAGAGGCCCACGTGCTCGAAGCCGAAGGCAAACGGCAGGCGCTTATCTCCATGGCGGAAGCCGAGCAGCAGCGCTTGCGCCAGGAAGGTATGGGACGCGCCGCCGCCCTCGAAGCGGAAGGGAAAGCCGAAGCCTCTAAAATCGAAGCCATAGGCGTTGCGCAAGCACGCGCCGTCGAAGCGCTCGGTGTGGCTGAGGCCACCGCCATCCTGCGCAAAGCCGAAGCGTGGAAGCAGTTCAACGACGCCGCCCGGCTGCAGACGATCCTTGAGAAGCTGCCCGCGATCATCCAATCCTCCGCCGGAGTCTTCTCCGCCGTATCAGCCCCGCTTGGCAACATTGACCGTATGGTCGTCATTGACAACGGGAACGGCGGCAACACCGGCGGCCTGAATAAAGTGGCGCAAACCACCCCCACCATCGTCTTCAACTTCCTCCAACAGCTGGAAGCCCTCGGTCTCGACCTGCCCACCATCATGGCGCAGCTGGGCGTGAAAAACGGGACCAAGACGGAGCCCGCTGTCGTCGCCAGCGCGCTTCCCGCCAGAACGGAGCCGCTGGCGTAGCCATGTCCCTTACCCGCCGCCGTTTCTCCGCCGCTTTACTCGCCGCCGCCGCAACACCCCAACCGAGCATCCTCGTGCACGAGCACGTCCTCGTGAACTTCGCCCGCGCGCCGTACAACCCGCATGTTGTCTTCCAGCAGATCAAACCCAAACTGGACGAAATCGCGAAACTCGGCTGTCAGCGGTTTCTGGACTGCACGCCCAATTTCATCGGCCGCGATCCGAAGTTACTGGCGCGTCTTCAAGACGCCACCGGTATCGAGATCTGGACCAACACCGGCCTCTACGCCGCTCGCAATTATCAGTACCTCCCGCCCTACGCCAAAACGGAAACGCCGGATCAGCTCGCGCGGCGCTTCACCGAAGAAGCCCGCAAAGGCATCGCTGGAGTGAAGCCGCGCTTTATCAAAATCGGCGTCAATCGCGGGCCGCTCGCCGAACTCGATAAAAAAATCGTACGGGCGGCCGCTCTCTGTTGCCGTGAAACCGGACTCCCTATCGCTTCCCATACCGGCAACGGGATCGCCGCCTC
>DATLCW010000233.1:0-2956 GCA_035526195.1 Bryobacteraceae bacterium | reverse complement strand
AACCGCCATTGAACTGTTGGAGTACGCCAATTCTCAGCTTCTGGAATTCCGTCACTACGACGAATTGCTGACGGAAGAGCTGGAAAGCGTCTACGATTTCCTCGACAAAGGTACCGGCATGTGGGCACGCTGGCAGTTGGCCCGGGCCGCCACCAAACTACATACCGTGCTGCTAGATGTAATTGAGCTAACCGAGCACGCCGATAACGCCATCAAGTTCCTCAGCGATATGTTCTACGCGCGTGCCTATCGGCTGGCGTCCTCGCGCATCGGAGTTACGGACTATCGCGCCCTTGTGGATGAGAAGCTGCGAACCGGTGGGGAGTTGTACAGGTTCCTGATGGATGAGTTTCACCAGGCGCGCGCCTTCGTTCTGGAGTTAATGATTGTGGTCATCCTGATCATCGATTTGGTTTATCTATTTCGGGGGAAGACTTAATGCCGCAGATTGCCGCGATAGACGCGCACCATCATTTATGGAAGTACAATCCGCAGGAATACCCGTGGATTGCAGGCGGGATGGGGGCGTTACAGCGCGATTTTCTGCCCAATCATTTCAAAAAGGAAATGGATCTCGCCGGAGTCTCCGTGTCGGTGGCGGTGCAGGCGCGGCAAACTTTGGAAGAGACGAACTGGCTGCTCAGCATGGCGGAGGACAATGACTTCATACGCGGTGTAGTGGGATGGGTGCCGCTGACCGCCCCGGATTTGATGGAGCAACTGGAACCGCTAATGTCCCGCGGCAAGCTGAAGGGAGTTCGTCATGTGCTGCAGGACGAAGCCGATGACAGGTATTTGTTGCGGCAGGATTTTCAGAGCGGCATCCGGCGCCTGCGTACCTTTGGCCTTAGTTACGACATCCTGATCTATGAACGCCATCTCCCGCAGACCATCCAGTTTGTAGATACCCATCCAAACCAATTGTTCATCCTCGACCACGTTGGGAAGCCTCGAATCAAGGACGGCCGGATTTCGCCATGGCGAGAGAACCTGAGAGAACTGGCGCGGCGTGAGAACGTCTATTGCAAAGTCTCCGGCATGGCGGTCGAGGCGGATTGGGCTCGCTGGACTCCGGATGAGCTGAAGCCGTACTTTGACGTAGCCCTTGAAGCTTTTAGCGCGCGGAGGTTGATGTTCGGCTCCGATTGGCCGGTGTTGCAAGTGGCGGGCTCGTACTTATCCTGGAACCAGATGGTACGCCGGTGGGTATCGGGCTTGAGCCGCGACGAAGAACTTAGAATTCTTCGGGGAACGGCTCTGGAAGCCTACAACCTATAGGGCGGGGCTACCCGCCTTGCCGCCCGTGGCCGGGGAAGGCCTCTCCGCTACCACCGTCACCTGCATGTCCCTGGCGAGCCCAACGACCTTCATCACAATGGGCTTCTTCCCGAGGGACAGGAGCGGACGCTTCGGCGGCTTGGCCAGAAAGATCTGGCTGACGCCGTTGCTCCGCGCAAAATCCACCAGTGTTGCCGCCGCGTCCTGACCTTCCAGAACCCTGGTTTCAATATGCAGTTTCCGGGCGAAGTCGAGATGTTGACGCACGGCCTCGGGGACCTCGGAGGAAGGCAGCACACAAACGGCAAAGCAGTCGGCCTTCAGGTAGTCGGCAACGCGACGCCCCCGGCGAATCAATCCAGCGGCGGCAGCTGATTCCGTAATATGAATCAGAATCCGCTCCCGCGGCTCATCCTGTTCCGGCTGCCGCTGTTCCACTTCATGGGCGGTCTGGCGGAGCGCCATCTCGCGAAGCGCTGCGAGCGTTGGCTCCTTGAAGAAATTCTCCATGGCGCTTTGAGCTTTCTGCGTGTCGTATACCACGCCCCGCTCCATCCGATGCAGCAGCGCCCGCGGTGGAATGTCGACAAGCACCACTTCGTCGGCTTCATTTACCACCCAATCGGGAATCGTCTCCCGCACTTCTATGCCCGTAATTTCACGCATCTGATCATTCAGGCTCTCCAGATGCTGGACATTCATGGTGGTATGAACATCGATCCCCGCCTCCAGAAGAATCATCACATCCTCCCACCGTTTCGCCCGCGGTGAGCCGGGAACGTTCGTGTGGGGCAATTCATCTACAGCGCAGATCTCCGGACGGCGTGCGAGGATCGCGTCGGTATCCATTTCCTCAAAAACATGCCAGCGATAGGTGATACGCTGCCGTGGGATCAGCTCCAATCCCTCGGTCTTGGCGATGGTATCCTTGCGCCCGTGAGATTCAAAGTGTCCGATGACGATGTCACGGCCTTCTTTCCGCAGACGATGGCACTCTTCGAGCATTTTGTAGGTTTTGCCCACCCCGGCCGCATAACCGAGGAACACCTTCAATTTACCTTTAGGCCTCTCGCCCACCTCAGGCATCGCGCGGCCCCGTCTGCGGGAAGATGCGGACATCGATGCCCTCGGACTCCATGATGAGGCGCTCGACAAAGTTGGGTTTCCAGCGCTTCGTCCAGCCGGCGCCTTCGCTATGCCCTGTGAAAATCTGCGTGATCCCGTTCTTCACGGCAAAACGGAGAATCACATCCACCGGGTCGTCCCCTTGCAGGATTTCCACTTGCGCCTCGGCGTCCCGCGCGGCTTCGAGATTCGAGTCGAGCACCCGTTGGACAGTCTCGGGCAGGTCCCCTTGCTTCACATAGACGGCGTGCAGTTCTCCATGGAACCGGTCCGCCTGGCGGCGGCCCCGCTGAATCATGAGCGACGCATTCGATCGCGGTGTCAGGCAGAGCAGAATCCGTTCCTGCGTGCCGTATAGATGTTCGATGCCCCGGCCGTGAAGGTATTCTTCGAGTTGGTGATCCACCACGTCGGCCGCCAGCAGCAGCGCAATCTCCCTAAGCTCGGATAGCTGCTGCTCCAGCCGCTCGAAATCCGGACCGGTTTCACGAGCGCGTTGGAGACAATACTCGGCTGGAACATCAACGATTTCAATTTCGTCAGCGGTCCGGAT
>DATLCW010000231.1:0-10713 GCA_035526195.1 Bryobacteraceae bacterium | reverse complement strand
CGATCGATCTCTCGAAACCCGATTCCATCGTCGTTTTTCCGCGTACCTTTCTAGGACCAAACCAGTACGGCGCGCCCCAAATGATGGGCTTCAGTTTGCGCTCCGCCGACCGCGGGCGGACCTGGGAACGCGTGCCGACGCTTCTGCTTCCTCCACCCGGCTGTTATAGCGCGACGCCCGACAACACACCGATCGTACGCCTTCCGGACGGCTCCTGGGCGTTCCCGATGAGGACATTCGGGGGAAGGTCAAGCGTGGATCTCTACGTAACCAACGACAACGGACTGTCCTGGAATTTCCGCAGCCGCATCACCGAGCCTCGAGATTACCCGGCGTTGATCCTCTTGAAGAGCGGGCGCCTGCAATGCTACAACTACCCGCTCGGCATGTGTTATTCCGACGATGGCGGCAAAACATGGAGTGAGCGCAAGGTCATCGTACCTCCGGGGCCATCGCCCTGGATGCCCGACGACGCTTTCTATCATGATGAGCTCGCGCATCGCTCGCCGGCTCCGCTGCTGCTGCGCGACGGCCGCATCCTCTTGCAGTTCGCGCGGCGGATTTCCTCCCGGCGCGGGATCGGCATGACTGTGAGCGAAGACGGCGGCAAGACGTGGAGTCCGGATCTGATCGTACGCGACGGCGCCAGCATGTATCAGAGAACGAAGGTTCGCGGAATCTCAACGGAATACTCGGATATCGGCTACCCGCTCGCGTGCGAATTGGAGGATGGCCGCATTTTTATGACCTACTATTTCATGTTGGAGGACAGCACAATGTTCGGTGGAGCGCGTTTCATCGCCGGGTCCTACTTCCGGCTGGGTTGAGAGGAACGATGAAGATTGCAAACATCAAGGAGAACGGCGAACCGATTTTGGCCGTTTGGCGCAATGGCGGCTGGGTGAACCTTACTCATGCTCTGCAGTTGTGTAATCCGCGGGAGGCCGCACTCACCTCGATCTCCGCGCTGTTGGATGCCGGCCGCTTTGACCCGGTACTGTTTCAGGAGGCTCTCGACGGCGCGGCGTCCCGCGGCGAGGAACGGCAGGTCTTGTCGCCGGTCTTCGAGGCGCCTTTGGCACGGCCCGGACAGATCATTGCCCTGGCCCGTAATTACTCGGCGCATGCGGCTGAGAGTACCCTTCCCATTCCCCACGAGCCTATCTTCTTCGCGAAATCCAATACGTCCGTCATTGGACCGGATGAAGCGATTGTTCTGCCGCCGAATCTGGGCCGTATTGAACCCGAAATCGAGTTGGCATTGGTGATTGGACGGCGCGCCTCCCATGTGCCGGCCAGCGCCGCGGCGGATTACATTGCCGGGTATACGATCCTCAACGATGTGAGCGCGCAGGAACTCCAAGCACGGGAAATTCGTGAAGGCTATCCGCTGTTCCGCTGTAAGAGCCTGCCGACCTTCACTCCGATGGGTCCGTGCCTGGTGACCATGGAGGAAGCCGGCGTCGCTCCCGCCCTTGGGATGACGCTGCGGGTCAATGGCGAGGCGCGGGTCGTCACCAATACCAGCGGCCTGACATTCGGCGTCGCCCGGCTCATTGAGTTCATCAGCGGGTACGTGACGCTGCTTCCTGGCGACGTCATTACCACCGGGTGTCCGAAAGCCGCGGGTGGAATTTCTCCGGGCGATGTGCTGGAACTGGAGATCGAGAAAATCGGCATTCTACGCAATCCCGTGATTGCCGGGACGGAACGATGTCCCGTCTGATGCCGCTACGCATCGCCTGCATCGGATGCGGCTTCATCGGACGCCGCCACATGGAAAATGCAGCGCTTATGGAGGGTGTCGTCCCGGCCGCCTATGCCGATGCCCACCTTCCGGCGGCGGAAGCTTTCCTGGCCGCATTCGGCGGGGCCTACGCGACCACCAGCGCAGCAAGAATCTTTGCCGATCCGGCAATTGATGCGGTAATCATCGCCACCCACCACGACTCTCATACTCCGCTGGCGCTTGCCGCCGCCGCGGCCCGGAAGCATATCCTGCTGGAAAAGCCGATGGCTCTTACTGTAGAAGATTGCCGCACGATTTCGAGTGCCGTGGCCGCGGCCGGCATTACGCTAAGCATCAACTTCAAGTTCCGCTTCGCCCCCGCCGCCGCGCGCGCCCGCGACGCGATCACCAGGCCCATCGCCACCCATGGCCAGCTTGCCATGCCGCGCATGGCAGGAGATATCTGGGTGCGCGATCCCATTCGCGGCGGCGGGCTGATTCTTGCGACGGCCTGTCATGTACTCGATATGGTTTGCTGGTTGAATCGCGCCGAGCCGGTCCGGATCTATGCCGAAAGTGTACCGGCGATGCCTGAGAACCGCCACGTGGACGCGGTGGCCGCCACCTTGCGTTTCGCCGGCGGCGCGGTGGCCAGCCTGCTGCTGGCGGACGCCGGAGAGGATCTCCACGCCGGTAAATGGCTCCACGAGATGTTTGATGGCTCGCGTTCCGCTGTGCTGTACGATCACTTCCGCCAACTCCGCCTGAGCAGTCCCGACGAGCATTTCGCCGCTACCGATGAGTTACGCGCGGACGGCACGTGGGGCGTACTCGAGGATTTTGTTCGTGCCGTCCGCACCGGCACCGCGCCCGCCATCGGCGCCCGCGACGGTTTGCGCGCCACGCTGCTTGCCAGCCGGCTGTACGATTCCCTGCGCCGTGGCGCTCCTGTCGAGGTGGTCATCGATGACGCCGCTTGACTACGCCGTGCTGGCGCTTTATTTCGTCAGCGTGGCTGTCATCGGCTCCTGGGCCGGCCGTGGTCAAAACAGCGGGATTGCCTATTTTTTGGCGGATCGCTCTCTTCATTGGCTCCCCGCCGGCATCACGATGATCGCGGTGAGCGTCAGCGCCATCACGTTCATCGGCATGCCCGGCCAGTCGTATAAATCCGACTGGAGATTTCTCCAGCTCTACTTCATGATTCCCGCGGCGGCTCTGCTCACCTGCCGTATCTTCTTGCCGCTCTACACGCGAATGCGTGTCGAAACGGCTTATGAGTTTCTCGAACGGAGGTTCGACCTGCGGACTCGTCTCCTGGCGAGCGGCCTGTTTCTGATCATCATCGCCGGAACCGCCGGTGTCGTCCTGTATGCCCCCGCGATTGTACTTTCCGAGATGACCGGGCTTCCGGTAGTTCCATCGATTCTCCTGATCGGCGCCGTCACCGCCATCTATACGATGCTCGGCGGCGTGCGCGGCGTGATCTATACAGACATTCTGCAGGCGGCCGTGTTCATGAGCGGCTGGCTGGCCAGTGTATGGTGCATTTTGCGCGGCCTGCCCGGCGGCGCCAGCCAGGCTTGGAGCACAGCCACCGGCAATGGAAAACTACGGCTCATCGATACGGCTTTCGATTGGAATGCACCGGCAACCTTGTGGTCCGGGACCATTGCGATGCTCTTTACTCACCTCGCGCTGATGGCGGTAAACCAGAAACAGGTGCAGAAATACCTGGCGGCGTCGGGGGAACAAAACGGCCGCCGGGCCATCCTGTTTCAGGGCGCCGGACTACTGGGCGTATATATTGCGTTCTTCTCGCTGGGCACGCTGTTATGGGTTTTCTACCGCGTCCACGCGGAGTCGCTTCCCCCCGGCCTGGCGCCAGACCGCGTGTTTCCGTACTTCATCATGCATGAATTGCCGCGAGGGCTGCGAGGGTTCGTAATTGCGGGCGCTTTCGCAGCCGCCATGTCCACCATGAGTGCGACGCTGAATTCGCTGGCAAACGTGACCGTGATTGATTTCTGGGACCGCGCCCGTCCCGGCAATACGGTACGCCGGGCCAAGCTTGCGACCGCCCTATGGGGTGTAGCCGCCGTTGGCGCAGGAGTGCTGGCGTGGCGGCTGGGGTCGATTCTCGAATCGATCGTCAAGATCAACTCTTATTTCTACGGCAGTCTGCTTGGGGTCTTCCTGCTGGGCGCCCTGACGCGGTCCGCGACCGCGGCGGGAGCGTCCGCCGGCCTGCTGATTTCGGTGTTGGCGGTGCTTGGATGCGCCCGGAGCCAGCCGGGCATGTGGGTCTGGTTCGGGGCGATCGGCTGCGTCGTTTCTTTCGCAGCGGGCTATCTGGCGAGCATGGTGAATTTTCATGAATTACGATATCGTTCTTCGCAACGCGCACGTTATTGATCCCTCGCAATCGATCGACGGCGTCTGCGACGTCTGTATTCGCGGCGGCCGGATTGAGTCGATTGCCGCCCAGGTGGAGGCGCCGGCAGCCGTGCCGGTTGACCTGACCGGCAAATACCTTTCCCCGGGTCTGGTCGATCTGCATGGGCACTGGTACGAGGGCAGCGCGTTCGGAATCGATCCGGCAAGGTGTCTGGCGGACGGTGTCACCACGGTCGTCGATGCCGGCACTTCCGGCTTCATCAACTTTCGCGAGTTTCGCGCGCACCGTATCGATCGATCGTCGATCCGCATTCTGGCCTTCCTGAATATTGCCGCGGCCGGAATTCCCACCCCGCTCACCGGCGAGTTGGAGAATCTGCGGATGGCCCGGCCCATGGAGACCGCGGCTATGATCCAGGAGCATCCCGACGTGTTGCTGGGCGTAAAGATTCGCATCGGAGCAATGTCCGCCAACAACGGCGAACAGGCGTTGGAGCGCGCGATCCAGGCGGCGGAATCCGCCGCCTGTCCGGTCATGATCCACATTAGCCGGGGCGCTCAGACCCCTCGGATTCTGAAACGTTTGCGGCCCGGAGATATTCTCACGCATTGCTTCCAGGGCCGGGGCGATGGACTGTTCGACAACGGCGCGATCCTCCCGGAAGCGCTGGCCGCCCGGAATAATGGCGTGGTGTTCGACGTCGGCCATGGGTGCGGGAGCTTCAGTTGGGAGGTCGCCCGCCGGGCTTTTGAGCATTCTTTCTATCCCGATACAATTAGCAGTGATCTCCATCGGCTTTCCGTGGAACGCTTTTCGCTGGACTTGCCATCCACCATGTCGAAGTTTCTCCATCTGGGTATGCCGCTTTACGACGTCATCCTGAAAACAACCATTGCTCCGGCCCGGGCCATGGGACGTGCCGAGCTTGGAACGCTCGCTCCCGGCGCAGCCGCCGATCTGTTCGTCTTCTCCCTGGAAGAGGGCGAGTTCCCGCTCGAAGACACGCACATGGTGAAACAGACTGTCCGGCGGCGCATTCACCCGGAGCGGGTGATGAAAGCAGGGCATTGGGTGGAGGCCGCGTCTCCCGCTTTACGGCCGCTCGAGCCGTGCGATTACGAAATTCTGCACGATTTGGAAGACTCCGCCGGCCACAAGCAGCCGTAGCGCCGGTGCCCGGTCTAAAGTAAGGCGCTGGAGGGATCTCAAGGTACTTTGCGGAACTCCGCAGCTCCCGCCGCCACCGGCGCAGCGTTGTTAATCTCTTTCTGCAACAACCAATATCGCTCCAACTCGGCATTAAACTCGCAGCCGATCAGCCCGACCACCGACAGCACATACATCCACACCAGCATCGCCATGACGGCTCCCACCGACCCGTACATCACGTTGTAATTCGCGATATTCCGCACATACCAGGCGAACAGCACGGTGGCGAACAGCCAGAGGAACGTCGCCAGCAGCGCACCCGGCCAAACGCCGCTCCATCTTTGCCGCCGGTTGGGACCGAAGTAATACAGACCCGCCACTGCCAGTGCAATCGCTGAAAACGAGGTGAGGTAGCGGGCGGCAATTCCTACCAAAACCACCCAGCCGCGCAATTGTTCGCCCGCCGGGATCACGCCCAACTCCTGCAGCACACCCTTTTCCACTCGATCGCCTAGAACCAGCAGCGAGGACCCGAGGATCACCGGCGCCGCCGCCATAAACACCAGCAGGATCGCCACCACCCGCTGCTTCACAAAAGGCCGCCCGCCCGGCAAATGGTAAACGGCCTGGAAACCCTCCATCATCGTTGCCATCACGCCGCTAGCGGCCCATACCGAGAGGATCGTCGCCAACACCAGCAAGTGGATGGGCCGCTCTCCGCGGATGGTGAAGCTATACTGCACCAGATCCTCTGTCCCCGGGGGCACAGCGATAAACAGAAACTGCGAGATGATCTGCGAAACCCGCTGCGCGTTCACCTGCACGAGGATGGCGGCAAGCGCGGTCAGAATCGGGATGAAGGAGAGGATGGCGGAATACGCCGCTCCCTTCGCAACCCCGAAACAGCCGTCCTCATGGCAGGCGATCAAGGAGCGCTTCAACAGCCACCAGAAGCGCGCCATCCGATTCATTTATTGCGGAGCTCCAGGTAGAGCGGTCACCTTGAGTGCGAGTTCTACTTCGGCATTCTGCCGCGCCAGGTCCCATCCGAGCCATGCTCCCATCAGTTGCGCATAGGGCTCGAGTTGAACCGCGTCCCACCGCCGCTCGAATCCGAGCTGGGTGGAGACATACATCACATCCGGCAGCCGCAGCGCCATTTCGTGCTGCACGGCGTTCGCCATCCGCGCGTAGTCCGTGCGGCTGATTGGGCCAAATTCTTCCCGGGCAATCATTTGAAGGACATCCGGCGTGTGAATTCCGTAATGCCCGATAATCCGCTCCACGTCGCCCGGCGCTATGTGATACTGCTCGCTGAGACGGAGAGCGTCCGATTTCAGCCGCGCCAAAGCCTTGGCAGTGTTCCCGCAGAGCGGTTCTTCCGCGGTTTTCGACGCCGCCATCAGCCACGGAGCGATTTCCTTCAGCAGCAGATTCACCGCCTCCTGGCTCATCAGGCGGTAGGTGGTGTATTTGCCCCCTTGAATTCTTAAGATTCCGTCCTTGGAATTGAAAATCTTATGCTCGCGCGTCGCGGCGGTCGGCGAACCGGCGCCGTCGGAAACCAGCGGGCGCAGCGAACTGTAGGAGGCGAGCGGTGTAAACGAAGGGGCGTTCGGGTAAAGGCGCCTGGCAATTCCCAGCAGGTAATCGATCTCCTCCTGGGCGATGTGCGGATTGTCGGGCCCTTCCTGGTGATCCACGTCGGTCGTGCCAAGCAGGGTGAGCTGTTTATCGCTTCCCCAGGGAATCAGAAAAACAATGCGCCCGCTGTCGTCGAAATAGGCAACAGCATGCTCCTCGGAAGTTAAACGCGGGAGGATCAGATGGGAACCGCGGACCAGCCGCGGCGGGGACTCGTCCGGATGGCTCCAGGCTCCGGAGGCATCCACCAGCTTCTTGCACTTTGTTTCCATTTGCTCGCCGGTGAGCGTGTCTTCCAGCTTCACCTGCCATACACCGTCCGGCGAGCGCTCTACCGGCTGCGCGCAGGTGTAGTTCGCGATGAACACGCCGTTTGCAGCGGCTTCGAACAGATTCTCGAGGACGAAGCGGGCGGAATTCACCAGACAGTCGTAAAAGAGCGCTCCCCCTACCAATCCTTTGCTCGAAAGCTCAGGCTCGCTTTGAAGAATCTCGGCTTTGCTTACCTCTCTGTGCTTGGAGATGTTCGCGTCGCCCGCGAGCTGATCGTAGATGCGGAGGCCCATCAGGTACTTCATCTTGTCGATGCGGCTGTAAAGAGGAAGCAGAAACGCCAGTGGCTCCACCAGGTGCGGCGCCAGGAAGCGCAACACGGATCTCTCGTGCAGCGATTCTTTTACGAGGCCAAACTTCAAGTATTTCAAATAACGCAGGCCGCCGTGAATCAGCTGCGAATTCCGGCCCGACGCACCGGAGGCGAAATGGCCTTGCTCGACCAGCGCAACCTGTAGCGATACGCCGGATTGCTGCCGCCGCATGCCCAGGTCGCGGGCAATGCCAGCGCCGTTAATCCCGCCGCCGAGGATCAGGACATCGACGGTCGCGCCACGCAGGGCAGCCAAGCTGCGCGTACGCAGATCTGATGGGAAACCGCTCATCTCTTATCCAATGTATCGTAGGCCTCTCATCCTTGTACTATACGTGCGTGCTAGAATCCCCTAATCTCATGCGCTATTTGGATCTCGGGGTCATTGCCCTTTACCTGGTCGGGATTACCTGGTTCGGCGCACAATTTCGAGAGACGCAAAAGAGTTTGAAAGATTACTTTCTGGGCGGACGGAATGCGCCCTGGTGGGCCATCGCATTCTCGATTGTCTCCGCCGAGACCAGTACTCTCACCATTATCGGGACTCCCGCCATCGCCTTTAACGGCAATCTGGGATTTCTGCAGGTCGTGTTCGGCTATCTGCTCGCGCGTATCCTGATTTCCTTCCTGTTTCTTCCGCAATACTTCCGTGGCGAAATGTTCACCGCTTATGAACTGATGCAGCGCCGTTTCGGCTGGCGCATCCGTCGTCTCACGGCCGGGTCGTTTCTGTTTCTGCGGACGCTGGCCGAAGGGGTACGCGTGTTCGCAATCTCCATTGTGGTCTCGATTATCCTTGGCACCAGTGACAATCTGTCCATTCTGGTGATTGTTCTCCTGACGCTTTTCTATACGTTTGAAGGCGGTATGACCGCCGTGATCTGGACGGATGTGATCCAGATGTTTCTCTACGTGGCGGGTGCGATGGTGAGCTTCTTGGTGATTCTCCAGGAGATTCCTGGAGGATGGCCACATGTCGCCGAGGTCGCCGGGAATTTGGGAAAGTTCCGCATTTTCGATTTCCGGCTGGAGATGACCGGCGAATTTTTCACCCGGCCCTACAGCTTTTGGGCGGGCGTTCTCGGCGGCACTTTTCTCACCACGGCCAGCCATGGCACGGAGCAGTTGATGGTGCAGCGGCTGCTCTCGGCGAAATCGGAGCATCAGGGCCGCGCCGCCCTCTTCGCCAGTTGGTTTGTGATTCTTTTCCAGTTCACGCTGTTTCTGATCATCGGCATCATGTTGTTCGTGTACTATCGCGACAACGGGATGAGTATGCCGAAAGTGGCCGATCAGATTTATCCGCGCTTCATCTGGGACCGTCTGCCCCACGGGATCTCGGGGCTGGTTATGGCGGCCATTCTGGCGGCCGCGATGTCGAATTTGAGCGCCGCCCTCAATGCCCTCGCCTCCACTACCGTAATGGATTTCTACAAGCCCATGCGGCCGGCGCATTCCGAGGCTCACTTTTTAAAAATAGCCCGCTATGCCACTATTTTCTGGGGAGCCATGCTGATGGGCGTCGCCACGCTGGCCAGGCAGTGGGGCAGTGTGCTCGAAGCGGGACTGGGGATTGCCTCGATCGTCTACGGCGGTCTGCTGGGTGTTTTTGCGTTAGGGTTGCTCACCAGGCGGGTCTATGAGGATGCCGCCATGGTGGGGATGATGGCCGGACTGGCGACCACCGTGTACGTGAAATTCGGCACGAAAATCGCCTTCACGTGGTACGTGCTGATTGGCACGCTGGTCACTTTCGCAGTTGGGATGCTGGCAAGTCTTGTTTTTAAGAAGGAGCACGCGCGTGGCGGAACTGAAGCGTGAATTAGGATTATGGGCCGCGGCGTCCATTGTCGTGGGAACAGTCATCGGCAGTGGAATTTTCCTGGTGCCGAAGACCATGGTGAACGCCGTCGGCTCTCCCGAGATGGTGTTCCTGGTATGGGTTTTCGGAGGCATGCTCTCGCTGGCGGGAGCGCTGACCTACGCCGAGTTGGCCTCCGCCTTGCCTGAAGCCGGGGGCGAGTATGCCTATCTCCGGGAAGCCTATGGGCCGCTGTGGGCGTTCCTCTACGGATGGACCCAGATGTGGGTGGCAAAGAGCGGCTCCATCGCTACGCTGGCGACCGCTTTCTTCTACTACCTGGCCAACTTCTACCCGGGTCTCGAAGGGATTCTCTTCGTCGTGCCCCTCCCGATTGGGGGAAATGGAGGCCCGTTGGAGGTTCGTTACGGGCAGATTCTGGCGATGGTCGTGATTCTGCTGCTCGCGGGCGTCAATTACTTTGGCGTGCGGTTTGGAGGCGGCGTCCAGATCGCGGTCACGATCATCAAGGTGGCGCTGATCGCGGCGGTGGTGGTGATCGGCCTGGCAGCCCCGTCTGGCAGCTTTACGAACTTCTCCACATCCACGGCGGCGGTTGGCGGGGTCAGCGGCTTCTTCGCCGCGCTGGTGGCTGCCCTCTGGGCCTATGACGGCTGGAATAACGTCACCATGGTCTCCAGCGAAATCAAAGAGCCGCAGCGTAATCTGCCCCGGGCGCTCATTCTCGGCACGCTCGCCGTCGTGGCCGTTTATTTGCTCGCAAATATGGCCTATTTTTATGTATTGAGCGCCCAGAGGGTCGGCGCCACCGATCGCGTGGCCGCGGAAATGATGCGCCAGGTGATGGGCGCGCCGGGAGCGGCGTTTGTTAGCTTCGCAGCCATGATTTCGATTTTTGCGGCGCTCAACGGCTCCATTCTCACCGGCGCCAGGGTCCCTTATGCCATGGCGCGGGACGGGCTGTTTTTCCGTTCCATCGGCGTCGTCCATCCCCGCTGGTTTACTCCTTCCAACTCGATCCTCGCATTGAGCGGCTGGTCGGCGTTCCTGGTGCTGAGCGGACGCTATGAGCAATTGTTCACTTACGTGATCTTCTCCAGTTGGATCTTATATGGGATGGCGACGGCATCGGTGATCGTGCTGCGGTACAAGCGGCCGGATTTGCCGCGGCCGTACAAAACCATGGGTTACCCGGTTATTCCCGTACTATTCGTACTGGTGGCAATCGCGCTACTTGCTTCCACCCTGCGCAGTTCCCCCCGCGAGTCGCTAATGGGAATAGGCATTATCCTCTTAGGGTTGCCCTTTTACATGCGCTGGAGACG